>DASTOV010000001.1:0-20084 GCA_035720125.1 Sphingomicrobium sp.
CGATTGCGTCGCGCTGATCTTCCGCGCGAACGACATTGGCGATGTGGCCGAGCATTTGGCCCACGATATCGATCGCCTGCAGCGCCATGCCATGCTCGGCGACCAGCTCCTTGTTCATCGCCAGCTCGTCACCCATCATCACCAGCATGTCGCGGGCATGATCGAGTTCGGCAGCAAGCAGTTGATCGAGGGGGTTCCGGGGGCGTTCCATCCCATTGGGCGTAAAGGCTTATCCTTAAGAAGGCGTTTGCGGCAGCAGCAGCTCTGCAACTCCCTCGGTGATCGCGGCGCCGTCGAGCCGGTAGGCCGCGTAAAGGTCGGGCAGGCTGCCGGTCTGGCCGAAGCGCTCGACCCCGAGCGGCGCCACGCGTTGGCCGAGCACGCCGCCCAGCCAGCTCAATGACGCAGGCGCGGCGTCGCACAGGGTGACGAGTCCGGCGCCGGGGGCAAGACGCGACAGCAATTGCTCGGCATGGCTCGGCTCGCGCTTGCCTTGCCAGCGCGCCGCCTGGGCGGCGGTCCAGCCGCGGTGGAGCAGGTTGGGCGACGTCACGCTGAGCAGGCCAAGCCCTGGGATGTCGGCGGAGAGTTCCTCCCACGCCGCCAGCGCCTCGGGCATCAGCGCGCCCATGGCGACGATTGCCGCCTCCGCATTGGCGCCCGGCTCCTTCAGCCAGTAGCCGCCCTTCAGCGCGCCTTCCTTCCAGCTGTCGTCCGCACGCCCGGCCTGTGCGATCGAGCGGGTCGACAGGCGGAGGTAGGTGGATTCGCCCTTGGGATCGTCGATCAGGCGGAACGCCTCTTCCATCATCGCCGCCAGCTCATCGGCAAAGGCCGGCTCGTAATGACGCAGGCCCGGCTGGCCGAGCGCGATCAGCGGCGGGTTGATCGATTGGTGCGCGCCGCCTTCCGGCCCCAAGGTCAGGCCCGACGGGGTGGCGACCAGCAGGAAGCGGGCGTCCTGGTAACAGGCATAGTTGAGGCTATCGAGGCCGCGGGCGATGAACGGATCGTAGAGCGTCCCGATCGGCACCAGCCTTTGCCCGAACAGGTCCCCCGACAGTCCCAGGGCGGCCAGCATCAGGAACAGGTTGGATTCGGCGATGCCGAGCTCGATGTGCTGGCCCTTATTTGTCGCCGACCATTTTTGCGCAGACGGAATCTTTGCGGCAGCGAAAACGTCCGCCATGTCGCGCCGCTTGAACAGGCCGCGCTGGTTCACGAAAGCGCCGAGGTTGGTCGATACGGTGACGTCGGGCGAGGTGGTGACGATCCGGTCGGCCAGCGGATGACCGGACTTGGCGAGGTCGAGGAGGATGCGGCCGAACGCTGCCTGGGTCGATTGCTCGTCGCCCGGTGGCGCGGGAATTGCAGGCACGGACCATTGGCCGAAGGACCGGGCGCGCTTCTCCCGGGCGATGCGAGCACGGTCGAGCAGCGCTTCGACGCCGGATTTCGCATTGCCGCCAAGGCCGGCCAGCGGCTCCCACTCCTCGCCTTCGTGCACGCCCATCGCGTCGCGCAGCGCCTGGGCCTGGGTCGGATTCATCAGGCCGGCATGATTGTCCTTGTGGCCGGCGAAGGGCAGGCCGAAGCCCTTGACCGTCCAGGCCATAAACAGGGTGGGAATGTCGTCCTGCGCGGCATCGAACGCTTGCGTCAACGTCTCCATGCAGTGGCCGCCAAGGTCGGTCATCAGCTGGCCGAGCGCCTCATCGTCATGCGCCTTGAGAAAGGCGGCAGCCTTTTTGCCAAGGTCGGCTTCGATCCGTGCCCGCCACGCCGCGCCGCCCTGGTAAAGCAAGGCGGAATGGTCGGCGTTCGGTAATCCGTCGAGCCATTCGGCGATCACCGGATGCCTGGCCAATGCAGCCGCCAGCCGCTTGCCGTAACGAAGCTCGACCGTCCGCCAGCCGCAGCTGCGGAAGATCTCGTCGAACCGTTCGAACATGCGGTCGGCCGAAGTCGCGTCGAGGCTCTGCCGGTTATAGTCGACGATCCACCAACAGTTCCGGATGTCATGCTTGTGGGCCTCGATCAGGCACTCGTAGATATTGCCCTCGTCAAGCTCGGCATCGCCGATCAGCGCGACGAAACGGCCCCGGTCCTCCTCGGCCATCATGCCGTGCGCGGTAAGATAATCCTGCACCAGGCTGGCGAAGGCGGTAATCGCGACGCCAAGCCCGACCGAACCGGTCGAGAAATCGACCGGGATCTGGTCCTTGGTTCGGCTGGGGTAGCTTTGCATCCCGCCAAACCCACGGAAATTCTTGAGCTGCTCCAGCGATTGGGACCCGAGCAGATAATGGATGGCGTGAAGCACCGGGCCGGCATGAGGCTTGACCGCGACGCGATCGTTGGGGCCGAGCGCGTGGAAATAGAGTGCGGCCATGATCGCGGTCATCGACGCGCAGCTCGCCTGGTGCCCGCCGACCTTCAGCCCGTCCGCGGACCCACGGATATGATTGGCGTGATGGATCGTCCATGCGGACAGGAAGCGCAGGCGCTCGTCCAGGATCCTGAGCGCGTCAATGTCGGCGGGAGTCTTCTTCAGCATGGCCGCGCGATAGCGGCTTCGCCGTCACGCGTCATCCTTGGTCGTGCAGTCGCAGCAGGATCCGGTCGATGCGTTGCAGGGAAATGTCGATCAGCTGAATCTCGGGGTGTGTTGCCGCGATTATTTCATCGGCAATGAGTCCGCTCCCCATGTCCGCCAGGTCGGCGCGAAGCATGGCCAACTCCGTTTCGATCGGAACGATATCGCGGTGGGCCAATGCGACTTGGTCACCGCTGGCGGCGGCGCCCCGGACACTCGCAACCATCGCATCCACCCGGCTCTGGCCGGGGCTTGGCTGGCGCGACATCCAGTCCGTCACATGGACCAGCGCATCGAACTTCAGCCCGGCGCGCCGATCGTCCCGCCATGCGACGCAGCCGGTTGCCTGGAACCGGCCGCGCCGCAGCGCAATCCTGCTCCCCGGTCCGGGAAGCACCGCCGCCTCGACCAGCGCCCCTGACGGGGACATGTTGCGGATGTGGATCGGGGTCGAGCCCTCGTCGGCATAAAGCGTCGCGGCCACGAACAAATGTGTTCGCGGCTGCCGCCGGCCGTCTTGCAGCGGGACGATATTTGGAACCGGGCTGTTCACGCTCGCCGGTTTGCGGCGCAATCGTGAACAACTGCCCGATCAATGATCCATTGTGGACCGGGTTGCCCGGCAGCCAATGCCTGCACCCGAACGAGGCTAGACCAGCTCGTCTTGCGTCGCGTCGTAGCGCAGCCGGGCCGCAGCGATGCAATCGATATGCTCGAGCGCCCAGGTGCCGAGGGCCACAACCGGCTCCCGCAGCGAAATGCCCAATTCGGTCAATTCATAGTCGACGCGGGGCGGAATTGTCGGCGTGACGTGCCGGCTGATCAGGCCGTCGCGTTCCAGCCCGCGCAGCGTCAGCGTCAGCATCCGCTGCGAAATTCCGTCCAGCCCGCGCTTCAGCTCCGAAAAGCGCTTCGGGCCGGCGGCCAGCTCCATCACCACCTGCATGCTCCACTTGTCGCCGACGCGATTGAGCAGCGGGGTTATCCGGCGGCAGTCGTGCCGCCGTTCCTCCTCGGCGGTCACATCGATGTCACTCGGTGACAAATTTTTGCGTTCTTGCAGGGCTTTCATGGGTGGTTATCTAAAGTGTCTCAGTAACAAATCAATACCAAGGACAAATTCATGACCATCCTCAAGCTCGACAGCAGCATCAGTGGCGAACAGAGCGTCAGCCGCATACTTACCCGTTCGATCACCGACCAGCTAGTTGCCGCTAACTCCGAAGTGGCGGTCATCGAACGCGACCTGGTCGCGGCGCCGCTTTCGCACCTGACCGAGCGCGGCCAGGACGCTGACGTGCTGGAAGAGTTCCTCGACGCCGACACCATCGTCATCGGTGCGCCCATGTATAATTTCAGCGTCCCGTCACAATTGAAGGCCTGGATCGATCGCATCGCGGTCGCCGGAAAGACGTTCCAATATGGCGCGAATGGCCCCGAAGGCCTGGCCGGTGGCAAGCGGGTGATCGTCGCCGTGTCGCGCGGCGGCTTCTACGACGCCGGCAACAGCTTCGAACATGTCGAGGCTTATCTGAAGCCGATGTTCAACTTCCTCGGGATCGAGCCGGAGTTCGTGCGCGCCGACGGCGTGGGCGTTGGTCCGGAACAGCGCGAGGCGGCGATCGCCAGCAGCCTGTCGGAGATCGAGCGGCTTGCAGCCTGAGGGTCGTGAGGCGTCACGGGAATGAATCCAGCAGCCGTACCACCATGCTGGGGGCATGGCGGCGTGCGGCTGCTCGTCGATCGGGCTGGGCTGCGCCGACCCGTCGGCCGGCCTTCGCCGTCTCTGCGCGCCGCCTCCCGATTGCTGCGCAGTCGCTCCACTGCGCTCGGCGGCTTAGGCTGACAGCAAGCGGATCGGGTTCTCGATGTAGCCCTTCATCGTCTGCATGAAGCTCGCCGCGTCCCAGCCGTCGACCACGCGATGATCGCAGCTGAGCGACAGGTTCATCACTTTCCTTGCCTCCAGTTCGCCGTCGACGATGACCGGCAGTTCCTGAAGCTTGTTGACGGCGATGGTCGCGACCTGCGGCGGGTTGATGACCGGGGTCGAGGCGATGCCGCCCATCGGCCCCAGCGAGGAAATGGTGATGGTCGGGCCAGTCAGCTCCTCGCGGGTCGCCTTGCCGCTGCGCGCGGCCTCGCTGAGCCGCAGCACCTCGCGGGCCAGCTGCCACACGCTCATGCTTTCCGCGTTGCGGATGACCGGGACCATCAGGCCGCCGTCGGTCTGGGTGGCGACGCCCATGTGCACGGCACCATGACGGGTGACGACATTGGCATCATCGTCAAAGGTGGCGTTGAGCATCGGCCACTCGGCGACCGCCTTGGCCATGGCAGTGATGAGGAAGGGCAGCAGGGTCAGCTTGGGATTGCTGCCGCGGTCACGGTTCATCATCGCCCGCGTTTCCTCGAGCGCGGTGACATCGAACTGCTCGACCAACGCGAAGTGCGGGATGCGGCGCTTCGCCTCCTGCATATTCTCGGCGATCTTGCGGCGCAGGCCGACGACCTTGATCGTCACGTCGGCGCGCAGCCCAGTACCGCGACCCAAGACACTGCCTCCGCTGTAGAGCAGGTAGGCGTCGAGGTCCGAGTGACGGACGCGATCACTCGAGGTTTTCACCTGGGAAAGGTCAATGCCGAGATCCCGGGCGCGCTGCCGCACGGCAGGCGAAGCGAGTAGCTTCGCACCATGCGCCGCAGGAGCGGCAGCAGGTTCGGCCCTAGGCTCGGGCGCCGGTGCCGGCTTTGGTTCAGGCTTGGTGGCCAGCACGGGAATCACTGCTTCCTGCTCGGCTGTCGGCTCTTCTGCTCCATCGGCCAGCGGCTGTTCTTTCTCGCTCGCTGCGGCGGGATCCTGAGCAGCCGGCGCGTCACCTGCCGTTTCGATCTCGACCAGCACGGAGCCGATCGCGATCTGGTCGCCGACTTCACCGGCAAGCTTCCTGACCACGCCCGCGACCGGCGACTCCATCTCGACCGTCGCCTTGTCGGTCATCATGTCGGCAAGCTGCTGGTCTTCCTCGACCTTGTCGCCGACCTTGACGTGCCAGGCGACGATCTCGGCCTCGGCAATGCCTTCGCCAATGTCGGGGAGCTTGAACTGATAAAGGCTCATGCTTCGAGGACCTTCTTCAAGGCGTTCTTCATGCGGATCGGGCCCGGGAAATAAATCCATTCATAGGCGTGCGGATAGGGCGTGTCCCAACCGGTCACGCGCTCGACCGGCGCTTCCAGGTGATAGAAACAGCGCTCCTGCACCAGCGTCGCCAGCTCGGCGCCGAACCCGCTGGTCCTGGTGGCTTCCTGGACGACCAGGCAGCGGCCGGTCTTCTTTACCGATTCCTCGATCGCCTCGATGTCGAGCGGGACAAGGGTGCGCAGGTCGATCACTTCCGCATCCACGCCATTCTCCTCGACCGCTGCCAGCGCGACATGGACCATCGTGCCATAGGTCAGCACGGTCAGCGCCTCGCCCTCGCGCACCACCTTCGCCTTGCCCAGCGGCACCGAATAATGCCCATCCGGGACTTCCGACAGCTCATGTTTCGACCAGGGCTTGACCGGCCGGTCGTGATGACCGTCGAACGGGCCGTTGTAGATGCGCTTGGGCTCGAAGAAGAGCACCGGATCCGGATCCTCGATCGCCGCGATCAGCAGTCCTTTGGCGTCATAGGGATTGGACGGGATCACCGTCTTGATTCCCGCGATATGGGTGAACAGCGCCTCGGGCGACTGGCTGTGCGTCTGGCCGCCGAAGATGCCGCCGCCATAGGGCGAGCGGATGACCATCGGCATGGTCCATTCGCCGGCGGTGCGATAGCGGATGCGCGCGACTTCGCTGACGATCTGGTCATAGCCCGGGTAGATATAGTCGGCGAACTGGATCTCGATCACCGGCTTCAGGCCATAGGCCGCCATGCCGACCGCCGTGCCGACGATCCCGCCCTCGCTGATCGGCGCGTCGAAGCAGCGGGTCTTGCCGAACTGTTTCTGCAGGCCCGCCGTCGCCCGAAACACGCCGCCGAAATAGCCGACATCCTCGCCGAACACGACAATGTCCGGATCGCGCTCCATCATCACGCGGTGGGCATCGTTGATCGCCTCGATCATGTTCCGCCCGCTGGTCTTAGCAGCGCTCATTTCGGCTCGTGCCCCAGAAATTCACGGGCCTCCGCCAGCGACTGGTCGCGCTGCTCGGCGAGGTGCCACGGGGTCGAGGCATAGACGTCCTCGAACATGGACGGGATATCGTCGAAGCCCTGCTGCGGAAGGATGCCCATGGCTTCCGCTTCCTTCTGCGCCGCGCGGACAGTGGCGTCGATTTCCTTATCCAGCTCCATGTCGCGCGCATCGTCCCATTCGCCGATCGCGATCAAGTGCGCCTTCAGCCGCTCGATCGGGTCGCCCAGCGGCCACTCCTCTGCCTCGCCCTTGGCGCGGTATCCGGTCGGATCGTCGGAGGTCGAATGGCCCTCGGCGCGATAGGTGAAGAACTCGATCAGCGTCGGTCCCCGGTTGGTGCGTGCCCGCTCCGATGCCCATTTGACCGCGGCATAGACCGCCAGCGCGTCATTGCCGTCGACGCGCAGGCCGGCAATGCCGTAGCCGACCGCGCGCGATGCAAAGGTCGCCTGCTCGGCGCCGGCGATCCCGGAGAAGCTGGAAATCGCCCACTGGTTGTTGACCACGGCAAGGATCACCGGAGCCTGGTAGACCGCGGCGAAGGTCATCGCCGAGTGAAAGTCGCCCTCGGCCGTCGCGCCATCGCCGATCCAGCCCATGCAGATGCGGCTGTCGCCCTTGATCGCGGATGCCATCGCCCAGCCGACCGCCTGCGGATATTGGGTGCCGAGGTTGCCCGAAATCGAGAAGAAGCCGTGGCGCTTGTCCGAATACATGATCGGCAGCTGGCGGCCGTGCAGCGGGTCGCCGGCATTCGAGTAAATCTGGCACATCATCGTCTTCAAGGGATAACCGCGCGCGACGAGCAACCCCTGCTGGCGATAGGTGGGGAAGTGCATGTCCTCCGGGTCCATCGCCGCCGCTGCCGCGACGGCGATCGCCTCTTCCCCGGTGCACTTCATATAGAAGCTGGTCTTGCCCTGCCGCTGCGCGCGATACATGCGGTCGTCGAAGACGCGGACCGTCTTCGTGTCCTTCAGCATCTTCCGACAAGTATCGGGATCGAGCTTGGGATCCCACGGCCCGACCGCCTTGCCCTTGTCGTCGAGCACTCGGACCAGGTGGGTGCAGAGCGGGAACGTCTCCTCGGCCTCGACCGCGACATCGGGGCGCGGCGCTTCGCCCGCTTGCGGAACCTTGATCATCGAGAAATCGGGGGCATCGCCGGGCCGGAACGGCGGCTCGGGCACATGCAGCGCCAGCGCCGGCCGGTTGCGGCGGGTGGTTGTCTTATCAGCCATTGCGGGTCCGCTTAGTGCGGACGGGCGGGATGGGCAACTATCCGCGCAGACGCGCCCTTGGCGCCGGGGCGAAATTGACCCGCGCAACCTCGCCGATTGAGCCGCCGCGCGCCAGGCGGCCCTCGACCAGCTCATAGCCCATCAGCGCGAACACGCGGTTGCCGATGAAAATCGGCCGGGCGTTGCCATACCAGTCGACGCAGCTGGCGACGCAGGCGTCGTCGACGGCACGGCTGGCATCCGCATCGAGCCTGCCCGCCATGTCGAACAGCCGATTCTGGCGCTTCAAGAACAGGATCGACGAGCCCGAACCCAGGAAGCGCGCATATTGCGACTTGAGCTGCGTGGTAATCGGCAGGCCGAGCACGCCCGACGAGCCGTCGGCATTGTCGGGGCGAAAGAAGAAGGCCTGGCTGCGGTTCTCGCCCTGTTGCGCAGCGGGGAAGGTGAAGCTGCTGCCGGTCCGGGCCATCGGCCGGCGCAGGTCGATCGCAGTGAAGGTCAGGCCGCCGCGCGGGTCGTTGCCGATGACCACGCCATCCTCGACCAGCTGGTCGAGCCGCTCGACCGCGTGATTGAGCTTCAATTGCGCCACCGGCCCGCCGCGCAAGGCGGCCGCGACCAAGGTGCTGGTCTCGCCGCCATTATAGCCGTGGCCGCCATAAAGGATGTGCCCATTGACGAAGCGGTTCTGGAAATTCCACGCATTCTCGCCGACGGAAGGCAGCTGGCGATAGCGCGAACGCGGCGCGGTGCGGCTGCCATCGCCCATCCAGGTGACCGGCACCGACAGCAAGGCGACGTCGCCGCGGCTTTCCTCATTATTCCACATCCAGTCGCCGCCGCCATCGCTGCGGACAAGGACGTCAATGAGGCCGAGCCTGCGGTCCTCGCGGAAGCTGAACTGGTCGGTCGGCTGGCCTTTCGCGCCAATCGCCGATGGCTTCTCGATGCCGTCCAAGGGCAGGCGATAAAGCCAGCTTTGCGCCTTGCCTCGGTCGGCGGCGCGCCAGTGGCGGGCATCGCTGACCCACAGGTATACGGCGGTCGGGCTGACGTAGAAGGTGCGGCTGGCGGGACCAAGCACGGCGGTCGCCTTGCAGTCCATCACCTGCGCCAAGAGATCGCAGTCCATCACGCTGTGCAGCGTGTCGAGCGGCGCTTCGGCATCATCGCGCTGCGAGGGGACAATATAGACGTCGCGCGCGCGGGCGACGCGGCGGAACACGGGCTTCCTGCCCTTCTCCCACCGGCTGACCGCGGGGAAGCCCGCAAAGGGATCGCCGCCCCACCAGCCGAGATGGAGAGGCGTATAATAGACCAGCCGGTTGCCGATCAGCCGCGAAGCATAGTTGCGCGACGAATAATAGTCGTTGGAGCGAAGGTGGTAGGCATCCTCGAATCTTAGCTGCCCGGTCGGGGACAGGCGGAAGCGGTTCACTTCGGTGCCGCCGCGGGCATAGCTGTAGCCGATGACGATCACCCGGTCGCCCGAGATCAGCATCTCGTCATACCAGTCGCCGCCGCCGGTGATGCCCGGGGGAAAAGCGTTGATATGGTCGATCGGCCGCATCTGGCCGCCGGCGATCGACACGGTGAACAGCCGGCCACGACGGAGGATCACCAGCAAGTCGCCGCGCTTCTTGACGATCCCTCCCTCGTCGACATCGGCTTCCTGGGTATTGGTGATGCGATCGGAGGATTTGGCAGCGCCGGTGACGACGAGCGAATCCTGTGCTGCCATTTCCGCTGCCGGGGCGGCGGGCGGCGCATTCATCTGACGCTTGCGCACTGCGTCACGGCGCTTCTCAAGGAAGGCGATAAGGTCGGCTTCCGATGTGAAGGCGGCAAGCTGCCCGCCGGCACGAAGCCCGGGATTTGAGTGGGAAGCCTGTGCTGAAAGCACTTGCGCGCTCGGCGCAGCCAGTCCGGCTACGAGGGTCGCAGAAAGCAAACAATGCCTAGGCAATTCGAACATCGCACCACTCCCCTTAGTGATACATTGTCACATCATGCGGTGTGGATGCTGTCTGCTGGCTGAACGGATTGTCCGCTCTCTCCGTGCTCCTGCGCAGGCAGGAGCCCGGGCCAGCGCCGCAGGCGCTGCCCTCGGCCGCGGTCTAGGACCCGGCCTGCGCCGGGGAGCAGGACTAGTCTTCGGAATGAGCCTCGCCCGGCAGTCCCACCGTCGCCCCCGCCGTGTAAGCCCCGCCGGCCTGTTCGTGGAACCAGAAGGGCTTGAACCCGCCCTGGCCGCCGGCGACGATCTGCAGGTTGCCGTCGAACAGTCGCCCTCCGGCCATGGTCATGCTGACGCTGGTCGAGTTGCGGATGTTCTCGAGCGGGTTGGCGTCGAGGATGACAAGGTCGGCCAGCTTGCCCGGCTCGATGCTGCCGAGGTCGCGGTCCAGCCCCAGCGCGCGCGCCGGATTGATGGTCGCGGTCCGAAGAGCGTCATGATTGTTCATGCCGCCAAGCTGGAACGACCAGATGTCCCAGTGCGCGCCGAGTCCCTCGCGCTGGCCATGGGCGCCGATCGACACCGGCACGCCGAGCTCGTTGACCTGCCGGGCGACCGAGGCGATCGACTGGAGGTTGTTCTCCTCCTCCGGATACATCACCGGGCGGCGCGCGCGCGCGTCGAGCAGCGGACGCGGGACCCAGCGCGACAGGATCGGCTCCTGCCAGACCTTCGTCTTCTGGTACCACCAATTCTCGCCGAACGGCCCGCCATAGGCCACGACCAGGGTCGGCGTGTAGGCGGTCCCGCTCCCACGCCAGAACTGCAGCACATCGTCATAAATGTTGGCGACCGGCAGCGAGTGCTCGATGGTCGTATGCCCATCGGCGATCATCGTCATGTTATGCTCGAACAGGGAGCCGCCCTCGGGTACGACCTCCATGCCCAGCTGCCGCGCGGCCTCGATCACCATCTGGCGCTGCTCGCGCCGCGGCTGGTTGTAGCTCTTGACCGACCAGGCGCCCGAATTCTTGAGCCGGCGCAGGTGCGACAGCGCGTCGTCGAGGCTGCCGATCTCGACCGTGAACGGCGTGGTTGCGCCATAAAGGATGGTGCCGGTCGAGAAGATGCGGGGACCGAGGATCTTGCCCGCCTTTTGATATTCCGACGCCGCGAAAATCTCGAACGTGTCGTTCGACGGGTCGTGGACGGTGGTGACGCCATAGGCGAGCGCGGCGGCGTGGAACCAGTTCTGCCTGGGGATGATCAGCTCATTGCCCATCGATCCGTGCCAGTGCGCGTCGATCAGGCCCGGAATGATCGTCTTGCCGCTGACGTCGACGGTACGCGTTCCGGCCGGATAGCTGATCGCGGCCGTCGGCCCGACCGCGGCAATGCGGTCGCCCTCGATCAGGACAGTGCCGTTCTCGATCACCTCGTCGCCCTTCATGGTGACGATCCGGGCGCCGGTCAGCGCAATGCTGCCGGTTGGCTTCGCCTGGATAGCGGTGACACCCATCTCAGCGATCAGCGGCGCCGCGCCCAGCTTTCCGCCGGCGAAGGCGCCGGGCGTGCCGAGATCCAGCCCATAAAGGTTCGGCCCCTGGCTCCAGTAGAGATTGCGGCTGTTGCCGGACCAGTGGATCCAGTCGCCGGCATCGGCGCTCACCTTCGCCTGCGGCAAGGCCTTGCCATCGGGCGCGATGTCGATTGACCGACCGGAACGGACGAAGGGCATCACATAGGCCTGGTAGCGCTCGGTCCAGGCGATGAACTGTTCGTCCGGCGACAGGGCGAAGTCGGAAGCGTTTTGCGAGATGAGGTGGGTGACCTCTTCAGTCCCCTGGACGGTGACCGACTTCAGCAGCCTTTTTTCTTCCTCGCCGGTGTCGGTGAAGAAGATGCGATCGCCGGTCGCGCCGAACATCGGCTGCGTGCCCTTTTTGGCGACCCGCTTCGGCGTCCCGCCCTTGACGGGCACGACATAGAGGCCGGGGTCCCGGCCATAGAGCGCCGTGTTGAGGAAGCCGTCCTTCGACTTGCGATAGGCGATCAGGCTGCCGTCGGGCGAGAAGGCGGGCTCGACATAATGGCCGGGCTCGGGCGTGACGACACGACCCTCGCCGCCGCCAACGCCCACTACCTTGATCCGCCCGGCCTTGTCGTCGTCCCAGGCGACGTAAGCGATGCTGCGCCCGTCGCGGGAAAAGGTCGGGTAGCTTTCGAATTCGTCGCCGCGGGTAAGGCGGCGCGGGTTGCCGCCGTCGCCATTGGCGATCCACAAATTGCCCAGCGCCTCATAGACGATCCGCGATCCGTCCGGACTCTTCTGGGCGAAGCGCACCATCTTCGTCCTGAAGCTGGGCGGCGCGACCTCGTGGCTTTGGCGAACCGCATCTTCGACCCAGCGCGTGCCGGTGACGCGGAACGGGATTTCGCCGACCTGCCTCGATGCGACATCGACCCGGTGGATGCCGCCCTTGGCCCAGAAGACGATCGACTTGCTGTCGGGGGTCCAGCTCATCCCCGGATAGACACCGTGGACTGCCCAGGTTTCCTGCATGTCGCGGTCGAGCATGTCGGTCAGAGGGGTGATGCGACCCGATGCAAGGTCCATCAGCATCAGGGTCGACTTGGACCGGACGCGGCGGATGAAGGCCAAGCTCTTGCCGTCGGGGGATGGGGTGGGTCGGATCGCGCCGCCGGGCCCGTCGATCAGCGTCTCGATCTCGCCGGTCTGCCGGTCGAGGCGCTGGATGACGTAAATCTGGCCGTTGACGTCCTTCGAATATTGGAAGGTCTCGCCCGGCGTCGCGTCGTCGGAGAAATAGAGATAGCGGCCGTCGGGCGAGAAAGCGGGCTCGTTGGTGTCCTTCTGCTTGGTTCGCGCCTTGGTCATCTGCACGCCGGCGCCCTTGTCGCCGCCATTGCGGTGGTAGAGCCACATCTCCCCGGCGCCCAGCGAACGCGATGAGGTGAAATGCTTGCGCGCCACGATGAAGTTTCCGTCGGGCGACCAGTCGGCCTGGTTCAACAGGCGGAAATCCTCCTTCGTGATCTGGCGCGGCGAGGAGCCATCGCGGCGGATCGTCCAGATATTGTCGCCGCCGCCGCGGTCGGAGGTGAAGGCGATCTCCTGACCGTCCGGCGAATAGCGTGGCTGCATGTCCCAGGCATGGCCGGTCGAAATCGCGCGTACCTCGCCGCCCTCGATCGGAACGACGTAAAGATCGCCGAGCAAATCAAAGGCGATTTCCCGGCCGTCGGGGGAGACGTCGAGTGACATCCAGGTGCCGCGCCGGGTATCGATCGCGACCTCGCGGCCCTGGCCGTGGCGGGCGTTGACGTCCCACTTCGCATCCTTCCTGCCCTCGGTGCCCGGAGCCGGGGCAATGCCCTCCGGCTTGTCCTGCGTCATCGGCTCAGCCTTGCCCGGCTCCGGCGCGGGAGGCGGGACCGGGGGCGTGGGTGCCGGCTGGGCGATGGCGGCGGATGCAAGCAGGGAACTGGCGAGCAGAAGCGAGAGATGACGCATGAGATAAACCCCGACCCGGTTTGAGAAATCGGCTGGACATTGGCGGCGCTGTCACCCGAACGCAACTTGGGCGGGCCGCCGTTGGTCGAATTGACGAATGGCGGCGTGGAGGGCTAGGGCGCGGCCATGCCCGAGATCGAAAAGGCCGAGGCCAAAAAGCCGCTTCCCGACCGCCTGTCGCTCGACCCGCGCAGCCCGCACTTCGACGATGAGGTGCTGCGCCACGGCGTCGGCATCCGCTTCAATGGCCAGGAAAAGACCAACGTCGAGGAATATTGCATCTCCGAAGGCTGGATCCGGATGGCCGTGGGCCGCAGCCGCGACCGTTTCGGCAACCCGATGACGCTCAAGCTGAGCGGCAGGGTCGAGCCCTATTATGAGGGCGAAGGCGCCGCCGAAGCGGAATAAGCCCTAGGCGGCGCGAAGCTGTGACAGGAATTCGTCGGTCGCCGACTTCAACCCCTGGGCAATCCTGGCGAGGCCGGCGGCGGATTCCTGGACCTCGTCCGAATACTGGACCGCATCGCCGGCCGCCTTGGCCACCTCGCCGATCCGCTCAGCGATCTGGTTCGCGCCGGCGGCGCTGTCGACGGCACTTCGCTCGATCAAGGTGGCGACACTGCCCTGATCGGCGATCGCTCCGCGCATTTTCTCTGCCGCCTGCTCCAGCTCGGCCATGGCATGCGATACCTTGCCGATCACGCGGTCGGCTTCGGCAGCGCCCTGACCGATGCCCGATACGATTTCATTGATCTGGCCGGTCGCTTCATGCGTCTTGCTGGCAAGCGCCTTCACTTCGGCCGCCACGACCCCGAAACCGCGGCCGGCATCTCCGGCGCGAGCGGCTTCGATGGTTGCGTTCAGCGCCAGCAGGTTGGTCTGGGACGCGACGCCCTGGATCAAACCGACGAATGCATCGATGTTGGAGGCCTGTTCGGCAAGCGCGCGGATGACCTCTTCGCCAGTCTGCGAAGCGCCATGGGCCGCGATACCCAGTTCGGCTTGCCGGTCGGCGGTCACGGCGATGTTGAAGATCGACTTGGAAAGCTCGCTGACTCCCTCCGACACGCGCCTGGCACTTTGCGATGCGCTGGAAGCCTCCCGAGCCGCGCTTGCCGACTGTTCGCCCGCATTATGGGCGAAACGGTGCAAATTCCCTGCGGAATTTTCCAGTTGAGCCGCCGCCGAGCCAACCGACTGGACGATCTTGGCGACCGAGCTCTCGAACGCGCCGGCAAGGGCCAGCAGTTCGCCGCGCCGGGCATCCGCATTGGCGCGCCGGTCCGCCTCGCAGCGCAATTCGCGCTCGGCCTCGACCTGCTCCATCGCGACCCGTGCCGTTTCCAGTGCATCCCGTGCCGAGGCAGCCGATGCCTCGCTCGATGCCCTGGCCTCGGCCTGCGCGACGAACGACTGGCCCATATGGATCATTGTCGGGCCGAGCACGCCGAACACCATCGAAACGGCAAGTGCATGGATCATGACGCGCATGATGTTGCCGGATCCGTTGAATACCCATTCTGGCGCGAAATAGCTGAATAGAAGGTGGTGCACCGCAATCAGTCCGGCCGCGACCGCGATGGGGCGCCAGTCGCACACCAGCGTGAGCGCAGCCAGGCCGACAAAGAAGTACATATGGCCTTCCATCTGCCAGAGATGGCCCTGCAGCATGTAGACGAGCAGAGCGGGATGGACCGAAGCCATGATTCCCACGGCGGCCCCGCACGCCAGGTCGTAGCGGTTCCTGGTCGCCAGATAGGTCGGAACAGCATTGATCGCTGCGGACAGCAAAATCGGCACAAGCTCGTTTCGATAATCGAACAACAGGGCCAGGACGAGCAGCGAAAGGGTCGAGGCCCAGCCCAGAGCGGCCAGGATAACCAGGCCCCGAATCTGCAATTTGGTCAGGTCGTGCATTTCTGATGATTCCTCAGCCTTGGGCACTCGTGCAGGTCGGTGCGGGCGCAGCCAGGACCACGATCCCCCTTGACCACAAGCCGGTCAGCCACCGTCGCTCTCCGTCGACCACCCACGAACCGGCCAATGGCCCTTCAATGAGCGGAATGGCGTTCAGCCGGCGGATCTCTGACGCGGCGATCCGCGCCCCGTCGAGCGGCACGATCAGCATCCGTCCCTTCTCTGGAGGGGCAAAGGCAATGACCAGCATCGCCGCTGCCGCCATCGCCAGCTGGGTCGCCACCAGGCCTGCTTTTCCGATTTCCGCCGTCATGCGGCCCGGATGGCCTTGATTGGTAAATGCCGCGTTAAATTGGCGGATTTCTCACCATTTTGGATGAATCAATTGCGGGCAATCGGCGGTCAATCCGCCGATGCCTGATCGGGTCCGCGTGTCTCGCCAGGCTTGCCGCGGCGCTTGCGGTCGATCAGCCGCTTTGCGCCGTAGCCCGCCACCAGGACCAGCCCCAGCGTGCCCAGGCCGCGCCTGGCGATCGCCGGGATGGCGGCGCCAACCAGTGCGCCCGCCAGCTTGTTGTTCGGCCCGGCGATCCTTTCCCCGGCAATCGCGCCCAATATCTTCCCGATCATCGGCAAACTCCTTTGGCCGCATAGCGCGCGGATAGCCCTCCCGGTTCCCGAAGGACGCGGTTGGCCAATCCTCCCAACTGCTGGTGGGAAATCCCGCCAACTTTCGCGCGGATGAACGGACTGCATGCGGTTTTCGGCAGAAATCTCCAATTGGCACGCACTTTGAAAGGTACTGGGCACGGATCGGCGGCTCCTCGCCACGGATCCGGAAAAAGGGAGATTGAACGATGTCTGGTTCGAAGTTTCAGCGTCATCTGATTGCGGCGTTCGCGTCGCTCCTGATGAGCACGATCGCGGTTGGCGCCGCGGTTGCCCCGGCCCAGGTTTCGGCCGCTACTACTGTGGAAGTTGTCACCTATGCCTGAATTGGAACCGATCGTGGCCCGTCCGGCCGTCCGCATCCCGCGGCAGACCGAAGCAGGACAAGAAGCGACCATTCGTTTCGCGCCGCTCAACGGCATCCTGTCGGGCCCGATCTTCACCCGCACCCGGGACATTATCGCGGCGAACGTGACGGAACTGCTCGACCGGTCCGAAGACCCGGCCCGCATGATCCGCATGATCATCGTCGAGATGGAAGAGACGTTGGTCGATGTGCGCGCTACGGCCGCCCGCTCGATCGCCGACATCAAGGAAATGCGCCGCGCCTGTGTCCGCCTTGACGATCTTCAGTCGGGCTGGACCGAGAAAGCCGCGCTGGCCCTGGAAAAGGGCCGCGAGGACCTGGCCCGCGCCGCGTTGGCGGAAAAGCAGAAGGCAGCCGAGATGGCCGAGGGCCTGCACGCCGAGATCAGCCAGATCGAGCAGGTGCTGCGTGGCTATGAGGCCGATATCCAGCGGCTGCAGGCCAAGCTGGCCGAAGCCCGCGCCCGCCAGAACGCCATCGCTTCGCGGATGGAGAGCGCGATCACGCGCGCCCGCACCAGCGAGCTGCTGCATGGCAGCAAGACCGAGGAAGCGTTCGCAAAGTTCGAGCTGCTCGAGCGCAGCGCCGATTTCGCAGAGGGAGCCGCCGACGCGCTGGCCCTGACCGGCCCGAAGAGCCTCGAGGAAGAGATTGCAGAGCTTCGTGCCGCCGACGCGGTCGACGCCGAGCTGGAAGCCATGAAGGCCGCGTTGTCGGCCAGGAATTGATGGGAAGGGAAAAGGGAATGTCTAACCGCTATTCGTTCGACCGCCGCGACAAGAAGCTGGCCGGCGTCTGCTCGACCATTGGCGACATTTTCAACATCGACCCGACCTTCATCCGGGTTGGCTTCGTCGCTGCTGCCATCTTCATCAGCTGGGAAGTCGCGCTGATCGCCTACATCGGCGCCGGCCTCTACTTCCACATCCAGAAGAACAAGGCGCGTCGCTTCGCCGATCGCCCGTCGGATTTCGAGCGGATGTCCCAGATCGGCCGGAGCCGTGCCTCTGTCCACGACCTGCGCACCAAGCTGGACGTCAATGACCGTCGCATGATGGCGATCGATCATCATCTGAACAGCCAGAACGATGAGCTGGCGCGCGAGATCGAAGCCCTGAGGGAGGTGAAGTAATCATGGACCCGCTTTCCGTCGCATTGATCGGCGCCAGCATCCTCCTTGCCATGGGCCTCGCATGCGTCGCCGGACTCAAGGGCTGGCAGGCGTGGCTCGACTTCAAGCGGCTCGAACTCGCCAGCAATGCCGGTGATCACGGGCTCCCCCCGGCGAGCGGGCGGATCGAGCTGGCGGACCTCAAGGAGCGGGTTCGCAAGCTGGAGGCGATTGCCGCAGGCATCGACCTGTAAAGGCCAACCGGGACGGACCGAAGTGCTCGGATGTCCCCCGGACACCCTGCGCTCCCCCTTTCCCCACCCCCCGTCCCGCCACTGGGCGGTCCTTCCATCCGTCACCGGGAGGGCCGCCCATTTCTTTTTGGGGGAATGGCCGATTTGCATTGTGTGCTGATTCAACCATAACGGTCGTCAGGTCGCATTCGAGAATTTCGAAAGGGCGATGAATGGAATATTCCTTCGAGCTTCGGGAATACGCAGTCATCGTTCATGTCGACGGCCGGGTCGACGAATCGAGCTGGGAAGCGTTCGGGGCCGGCCTCAGCGATGCCGTCCGGCAGGCAAGCCAGGCCGGCGTTGCCAAGGTGGTCATCAATCTCGCCGAGCTTGACTATATGTCCTCACGCGGCCTGCGCGTTCTGACGGTCGCGAAACGTGAGGGCGACGAGGCAGGCATTGCCATGCTTCTGGCGTCGCCCAACGACATCATGAGCGAGATCCTGGCGATCAGCCGGTACGACAAATTGTTCACCATCACCGATACGATCGAGGCGAAATAAAGAACGTTTGACCAGCGCCGAGGGGGCAACACGGAATGCTTGTGCGCTTCTGGGGTACTCGTGGGTCACTTCCGGTCGCACCGACCGCGGAGGCAATTCGGTGCAAGATCGTCCATGCCTTGCTCGCCGCCGATGGACGACGGTTCGGAGATGCCACCGAAGCAAGGCGCTTTGTCGATGACGAGCTAAGCTTTGCCGCCGGGGCGACCTATGGCGGCGCCAGCCCATGCGTTGAGGTGGAAGCAGGGATCGGGTCATATTTCATCTGCGACATGGGAAGCGGCCTCAGGTCCTTCGGCCTCGATTCAATGCGCCGCAACGCGGAAGGCCACAGCAAGGTCTATAATTTCTTCCAGTCCCACCTGCACTGGGACCATATCATGGGATTTCCATTCTTCGCTCCGGCCTTCGATCCGGGTGCGACGATCCGCATCCATGCCGGGCATCCCGATGCCGAACAGGCGCTCAGGCGCCAGCAGGAGGAAATCTCCTTCCCGGTACCGTTCGATTGGCTGCGCGCCGACATCCAGTTCGTCCACCTGAATCCTGGCGATGCGTACGAAGTGGACGGCGTCCAGGTCGAAACGATTTTGCAACATCATTCGCATGGCAGCTACGGCTTTCGCCTGACGGATGGTGATGGGCGGACCGTCATCTACAGCACCGATAGCGAGCACAAGCTGGAGAAGATGGCAGTCGAGGCGGAGTTCATCCACTTTTTCCGCGAAGCCGACCTTGTCATTTGCGACACCATGTATTCGCTGGCCGACAGCGTTTCGATGAAGGAGGACTGGGGCCATTCGAGCAATCTGGTGGCGGTCGACCTCTGTCATCAGGCGCGCGCCAAGTGCCTCGCGCTGTTCCATCACGAGCCGACGTACGGGGACGAAGATATCCAGCGGATGCACCAGGAAAGCATCCGATACGAGGAACTGACACGAAATGGACCGCCGCTTGACGTGATCTGCGCCTATGACGGGCTTGAAGTCCGGCTCTAGCGGTGCCTGGCCCGGGCGCCGCGTCATCCTGACGTGGCTGTTCATGGCCCTGCTTTCGGTGGCGGCCAGCATGGCTCTCGGCGAACGCATGCGCCGCGGCGTCTTCGACAGCTGGCAAACGCTCAGTCCGCGCGACCTGTCGTCGTCCGACGTGCGCGTGGTGATGATCGACGACAAGAGCATCGAGACGCTCGGTCCATGGCACTGGCCGCGCTATTACCTCGCCCGCCTCACCGAGCAGCTGGCCAACAGCGGCGCAACCGTGATCGCCTACGACATGGTGTTTTCGGAGCATGATCGTGTCAGTCCCGAAACATTTGCATCACTCTATCCGGAGCTGGGCAGCGCCGCCGCCGCCGAGGTGAAGGCGCTGCAGCCGATGGACCAGGTCTTCAGCCAGGTGATCGGCAGCGCACCGGTCGTTTTGGCGCACGCGGGAGTCGAGGAGGCGCCTGCCGGACAGCCGCCGCTGGCTGACGCGCCAGTTAGGGGCAAATTGCCGCCTCATGTCGACGGCTGGCCGGCGGAGCTGGCGGCGATCCCCGAGCTGGACGATGTCGCGGTGGGGCACGGCCTGATCAACGTCAGGCCGGACAGCGATGGCGTGATCCGCGCCGTTCCGCTGGTCATGCGCACCGGCGGGAAGCCGAGGCCTGGCTTCGCAGCCGAAATCGCCCGCAACGCCCTTAAGTCCGAAGCGATC
>DASTOV010000002.1:0-7434 GCA_035720125.1 Sphingomicrobium sp.
GCATCGACCTCGCTGATCGTCCAGCCGCGGGTCGACTGACCGGCTTCGTGGACCGTCTCCCTGCTTCCCGAAATCAGATAATGCCATTCGAACAGCGGCTTTCCCTCCCATCTGAGCCGATAGGCGCAGGTGACGGGAAGCCATTCCAGCTCATTGAGTTTGTGAGGATCGAGCTTGACACAATCGGCCACCAGCGCCTTGCGGTTCCTGTAGTCGGTGCACTGGCCCGTACGCCGGTCCAGCAGCTTGCAGGCGACGTTGGTCGGGAATAGCTCGCCGGTTTCCTCATCCTCCAGCTTATGCAGGCAGCAGCGGCCGCAACCGTCGCACAACGCTTCCCATTCGCCCCGGTCGAGTGAGGACAAAGGCTTTTCCCAAAAGGGTTTTGCGCTATTCATGCCGCCGACAGCCTTGGTCCTCCAAGGCAACCAGATCAAGACAGGGATCAGGCGAGTGACGTTAAGGAAATGCTTCGCAGCGGGGTTGGCCCTGACCCTGGCAGCTGCGCCCACGTCAGCCGTGGCGCAAGGGATCGGCTTGAATACGTCCGATGGCGAAGAATTTCTAAAGGCCGTCAAGGAGGGTGACGCCAACAAGGCGATCGAGCTGGCGAATCAGCCCGGCGCCCGAGTCGTCAGCTATCGCGGCTATGGCGGCGACACCGCGCTCCATCTTGTCACCCGCAAGCGCGAGCTCGACTGGGTCGGCTTCCTACTTGGCAAGGGGGCAGATCCGAACATCGGCGATTCAAACGGCGACACGCCCTTGATCATTGCCGCCGGCATCGGTTTCGAAGAGGGCGCGGTCCAGTTGCTGCGGCGTGGGGCGAAGGTCGACGGCACCAACCGCCGAGGCGAAACCGCGCTGATCATTGCCGTGCAGCAGCGCCAGCCGCGACTGGTCGAGATTCTGCTGGAGTCCGGCGCGAATCCCGACAAGGCCGACCATGTCACCGGCTATAGCCCACGCGACTATGCCAAGCGCGATACGCGCAATCCGCAGCTGTTGAAGCTGATTGAAACGATCAAGCCCGCCGCCAAGAAGGATGTAACGGGACCTTCGATCAACTAGAAATCGTCGCCCAGAGACGGGTCGATCAGCGCCGACAGCCGGCGGGCTGCCCGGCGCGCGAAACGAAGCGTTTCCGCCTTCCGCCGGGCAGGTGCCAGTGGCCGGCTCGAGGATTCGCGCATCACTGCCGCGTCATATCGGTCGGCCACCAGCAGCCCTGCATGTTCGGGAAGGAAACGTTCCTCGTTGAGCAGGGCAGCGAGCGATTGCGGGACCGCCCAGAAGAATCTGTCACAATAATCGAGGTAGTCGGTCCACTTCTGGTCGCCGAGCAGGTCCGCACGGCTTACCTTGATCTCGACGATGGTAAGCTCCCCCCGCGGCCCGATCGCCATCAGGTCGGCGCGCCGGCCATTCGGCAGTGGAACCTCGCACATGGTGAACAGGTCCTGCCGGCAAAGCAGTCGCGTGACGCCCCGCGCCACTTCCGCCGCGATCGGCGGGCCGTCATTGAAGCAAATGGGAATCGGACTCGAGGCCATAGCCGAGTCGTAGAACAAAAGGAGGCCGCCGGCAAAGGCGACCTTCGGTCAAAATCGATGCTCAGCGGTAGAAAACGTGGTTGCCGAGCGTGCCGACGCGGGTCAGGCGCCAACCCGGAGAAACGCGGCGTGCATGAAAGAACAATGCCTTGCCCATCGGCGAGGGATGGAGTTCCTGGTCGACGATTGTCGCGATCGCCACCGCTTCCTGCCAGTCCTGGCTGGAACGCGGCACCGGCGGCAACGTGCGGCCGCGGATGAAGCTGAACTGGCTGCGCTGGAACAATACGCCGCAATAGCTGGTCGGGAATCGGCCGGATTCGGCACGGTTGGCGATAACATGTCCGACCGCCAGCTGGCCCGCCAGGCTCTCGCTCTTGGCTTCGTAGTAAATCCCGACGGCGAGGCATTCGAGCTCGCGGCTGTCGGTTTCAGAGCTTCGCAGCATGGCGACAGTCTCGGCCAGCGTTGCGCCCGGTTTGATGACTTCGCCCTGCTGCTCGACTTCACCACCCAGGGGCGACAGCGGATCCGGAGCTTCCGCCGCAGGCAAGGCAACGACCTCCATCGAAGTGGGCAGCGGGCCTTCGGAAACCAGGGGTTCAGTCGCGGGACTGACCTGGGCCGGCGCGACCGAGGAACCGGAAAGCGCGGCAATCACCAAGAAGGCGGTACGAAGCGACACTATCATGCAAACCGTTACTTGGGCGGTGAACCGGCCGGTTGGCGTGCTGCCTCCACGCAGCGATCGCCAAGGGTGATTCCCCGACTGCGTGGCATCTCTACCCGACTAAATCGCCGATGTGTGGATGCCCCCCGCATTACTGATGCAGCCCTGTTTTCGGATTAGTTCCTAGGGGTCAACCCTGAGCGCCGGTTTCAGCGATGAATCGTTCCGGGTCCGCGATGTCCAGTTCAATTAGCCAAGAATCTTCATCGAAGCGAATCCGTTTTTGGCTCCAATCCGCCAAAGTTGCCGCATCTGCCCCAGCGCAAGGCCCGGTCAGTCTCCACGAATAGCGGCCGTCGCTGCCCAGGGCGCGCTCAAGGCATGCCCGATGCTCGCCCCGCCTGGCGATCAGCAGGATCAGCGCGCCGCGATCCGGATCACCGCGCTTGACGATGGTTCCGAAGCCCCCTTCCCCTTCGGCCTTGCGGATCATCGCGGCCGCTTCGAGATGCGCGGGCAATCTTTCCGCCATCAGGCCGTGCGATATCCGTCGAGGCCGGTCAGGGGGATGTGGGATCGCATGAATGTCCCGGTCCCGCGGGCGCACTCCTCGCCCTCCGAATCGACAATCCTGGCCTCGGCGACGAACACCCGCCGCTTGCCCGATATCCACCTGCCTTCGGCCCGGGCCTCGCCCGAACGCATCGGCTTGGTGAAGTGGAGGTTGAAGGCGGTCGTCAGCAGGAAGCGATCGCTGACCAGCCCATTGGCGGCATAGAAAGCCGCATCGTCGAGCATCTTGAAATAGAGCGTGCCGTGCGCGGCGCCCGCCGCATGAAACGCCTCCGGAGGGACGGTGAACCGGATTTCGCTGCGGCCCGCCTCGGGCAAGGCCAGCCGTGACTGGAACAGCCGGTTGATCGGGGCGGAATCGTACAGCGCCTCGAGCGCCCTCAAATGCGCCTCCTCCCCGGTCGCTCGCGATTTGGCCGCTTCAGGCGGCATCGCGTTCGTCTGCCCCCATCAGCACGGCCGCCATGGCGTCCCGGCTGCGCGCGCCACGAAGCTTTTCGACGATCCCGCCGTGGCGCACCAGCCGGCTGACCGCCGCCAGCGCCTTCAAATGCTCCGCACCCGCATCGGGCGGCGACAGCAACAGGAAGACGAGGTCGACCGGCTGTCCATCGATCGCCTTGTAATCGATCGGCGCGGCGAGCCGGGCAACGAGCGCATAGACGCGATCGATTGCCGGCAGCTTGCCGTGCGGAATGGCGACGCCGCCCCCGAAGCCGGTCGAGCCGATCCGCTCGCGCTCGCCGATGGCGTCGGCGATTTGCGACGGGTCGAGCGACAGGCGCGCGGCGGCAATCTGCGCCAGCTGGTTCAGCAGCTGACGCTTGTTTCCGGCAGCGAGATCGACGCGGATCGCTTCGAAATCGAGGAACTGGGCAAGCAGCATTCAAACAGGCTTTCACGACAGGCAGGCATGTGGCGGCGACATCCGCATCGCCGTTAGCCGAGCGAAACGGTCCTTGTCACTTGGGCGATGGTTCGACCCAGCCGATGGTTCCATCGTCCCGGCGATAGACCATGTTATACTCGCCGCTCTTCGAATTGCGGAACATCAGCGCATTGGTGTTGCGCAAATCGAGCATCATCACCGCGTCCGACACGCTTGCATCCGGAATATCGGTTCTTGTCTCGGCAATGATCGGTGGAGCAGGTGGGATCGGTTCCTCCTCGTCCGCCGGCGTGGCGAAGACCGTGTAGGCGGCGTCCTGTGGAATGCCGGTTCCATCGCCTTCGCTGCGTCGCTCGCGCAGCCGGTCCATGTAACGTTTCAGCTGCCGCTCGATCTTGTCGGCGGCGCCGTCAAACGCGATGTGTGCGTCGTTGGCGCGATTGGAGGATTTAAGAACCACCCCCTGGTTGACGGGGGCGACAATGTCGCACGTGAAATCCTCATAAGGACCACGGCCGAAGGTGACGTTGGCCGCCACGGCGCGGGAAAAATAGCGATCGGCAATTGCCGACAGGCGATCGGAGACGTGGGAGCGGAGTGACTCGCCGGTATCGACCTGATGACCCGCGACCCGAATGTCCATAATGGCTCTCCTTTCTTCTCCTGCGCGGCGCTCAACGCCCAACGGAGTCAGGCAGCACCACGATCCGAGGTGGGATCGGCGAACCGATCCCACAAGGGATTGGCGATATTCGCCATGAAGGCACGATGCCGTGCAAGTTCGTCCGGGGACGCGGAATGGGGACGTGGTTCCCGGATGACGCTAGGCGCACGTCCGACCGGCACCGACGACGGCGACAAATTGTCCGCCGCCTGGGCGACCAGGCCAAGCCCGATCTGCCGGCCACCCGTAAGTTCGATATAAACCTGCGCCAGCAGCTGTGCGTCGAGCAGCGCGCCATGCTTGACGCGCTGCGACCGATCGACTCCATATCGGGTGCAAAGCGCGTCCAGGCTATGCTTTGCCCCAGGGTGACGCGATCGCGCCAGCACCAGCGTATCGACCATCCTGCTCATGCAAACGGTGGGGGACCCGCAGCGATCCAGCTCATGGTTCAAGAAGCCGAAATCAAAGCTGGCATTGTGCGCAACCAGCGGTGCCTCGCCGATGAACTCCAGCAGCTCACCCACCTTGTCGGCAAAACGCGGCTTGTCGGACAGGAAAATGTCGGAAAGGCCATGCACCGCTTCGGCTTCGCTGGGCATCGCCCTTTCCGGATTGAAATAGCAGTGGAAGTGCCGTCCGGTTTCGACCCGGCCAACCATTTCGATACATCCGATTTCGACCATGCGGTCGCCGGCCGCGGGAGAGAGTCCCGTGGTCTCCGTGTCGAAGACGATTTCGCGCATGACTTCCTTAAACACCCGTCGGCAGGCCGAGACAAGACAGGATATGGTGCACCTGGGCCCGCGTTTCATCCAGACTGGCCGACGTATCGATGACAAAGTCGGCCCTGGACCGTTTCTCCGGGTCCGGCATCTGCCGGTCCAGGATTTGCCTGAGCCGTTCCTCGGTCATTCCTGGACGCGCCAGCACCCGATCCCGCTGATGACCTGGCCCCGCGGACACGACGATCACCTTGTCGAACGCCTGGTCGCCGCCGGTCTCGAACAGCAAGGGTATGTCGAACAGCAGTGCCGGCGCATTGCCATGTTCGACGATGAAGCGGGTGCGTTCATGATGTACCGCTGGATGGACAATCGCCTCCAGGGCCGCAAGTTCGTCGCGATCGCCAAGGACTGCCGACGACAGGGCTTCCCGGTCCACGGCCCCATCGCGCGTCGTACCCGGAAATCGCGCCTCGATCAGCGGGACCAATCGTCCGCCCGGCCCTTGCAGCCGGCGCACGACGGCATCGGCGTCAAAGGTCGGAATGCCGGCTTCGGCGAACATCGCCGCGACGGTCGACTTGCCCATGCCGATCGACCCGGTAAGCGCCAGCGTGATCATCCCTTCAGCTTCTGCCAGAGTTCGACGTCGCGGTCACGCGGCGGGTCCTTCCCGAAGAACAGCTTGAAGCTGGCTGCCGCCTGCTCGACCAGCATGTCCAGGCCCGTCACGAACATCAGATTGCGGCTGCGCGCCGCCTTGATGAGCGGCGTTTCCATGGGGTCATAGACCATGTCGAACACCCAACCCTGGCCAGGCAAGCGGGCAAGGTCGCAATTGAGGCAGTCGTGGCCTGTCATTCCAAGTGGCGTGGCATTGATCAGTCCGTCGCTGGCAATCGGTGCGGTGAATGCCGCTGGACCCACGTCAAGGCCGAATTCGACCGC
Organism: Sphingomicrobium sp.; assembly: GCA_035720125.1. Taxonomy (GTDB): domain Bacteria; phylum Pseudomonadota; class Alphaproteobacteria; order Sphingomonadales; family Sphingomonadaceae; genus Sphingomicrobium. The sequence continues at coordinate 6,023 of DASTOV010000002.1, forward strand.
GAGCTTGGTCGCTTCCGCAAGGTCGCGAGCCTGGATCCGGACCGCGGAGATGCCAGCCAGCTTCAAGGCCACCAGCGCGGCCCGCGCGGCCCCCCCGTTTCCGAACAGGGTAACGCTGCCCATGCGCGCGTTGGCCGCGTGCAGCTTTCCAAGCAAGGAGGCAATGGCGCCGACGTCGGTGTTGGCCGCGATCAGATGGCCTTCGCGCATCATCAGCACATTGGCCGCTCCGGCAGCCACGGCCCAATCGGCCGCCCCATCGGCCAGTGCCACGGCGTCCAGCTTGAGCGGCATGGTGACATTGGATCCCCGCCACGCGGGATCGGCGCGCTTTTCCGCAAGATAGGCCGGCAAATCGGCGCGCGTGACTCGGCGTCGAACATAGCTTGCCTTGATTTGAAGCGCGTCGAGCCAGAATTCATGGATGGTAGGCGACAGGCTGTGCTCGATCGGATCGCCGATCACCTCTGCATAAGGTCGCGACGTCATGACGGCACCAGCCCGCGGTCGCGAAGGGCGCCCAGGAGAGGCAGCAACGGCATGCCGAGGATCGTGAAATGACTGCCCACTACCCGGTCGAACAGGGTGACACCGCGGCCCTCCATGCGGAAGGCACCGGCGCAATGACCGACCGCTGGCCATTCCGCGTCAAGATACCGGTCGACGAACACTTCGCTTAGCAGCCGCACTTCGAGCCTGGCGGTTTCCACATGGCTCCAGTCGACACGACCATGGCTGGCCAGCGCGACGGCGCTGGACAGCAACATGGTTCGCCCGGAAAATGCGCGAAGATGGGCTGCAGCTTCGTCGCGATTGCGGGGCTTCGAATAGCGCCTTCCATCGACCGAGACGATGCTGTCGCTGCCGACCACCCATGCTCCTTCTTCATCCGGGATCGACGCAGCCTTGCCTTCGGCCATCATGAGCGCGAGAGCTTCCGCGTCCCCGCGATGGCCCCGCTTGGCCCGCTGTTCGTCGAAGCTGGGCGAGCGCACCTCGAATTCCATCCCGGCCTGTTCGAGCATCGACCGGCGGATCTGGCTGTTGCTGGCCAATATCAACGACATAGCGCTCCGGTGGAGAAGTCTGTGGAAAAGTTGCCCTGATCTCCTAGCGCGAACCCGGGGATGACCCAATGGCCCGGATTCGCTAATTTGCCGCGATGCGGGATTCAGGACTCCGTCCACAGGGGAAAATTGCCATCCACAGACTGTGAATCATGGGAGAGTCACTGGACGACTCGTGCAAGTCCGGCGATTCGAGCCGAATCGAGGCCTGTTGGCAAAGCAGGGAGGCTCCCTTAAATCCCGCTGCCCACGCGCCATCAATTTCAACAATCTACTTATCTTATAAATAAGGGAGAATAGAGGGTGGTTTCGCCCGTCCCCGAACCCGTCGAAAAACCCTTGCTC
>DASTOV010000003.1:0-3624 GCA_035720125.1 Sphingomicrobium sp.
CGACAAGCGCCATGGCAAGTTCATGGGCGTCTGCTCTGGGATCGCGGACTACACTGGTCTCGACGTCACCCTGGTCCGCATCATGTTCGTGGGCGCGGTTCTGATGAGCGGCGGCAGCGTCCTGCCGCTCTATTTCGTGGCCGGCTTCATTGCCGATGATAAGCCGCGCGAGCTGGCGATCGGCGACCAGGAAGAGCAGCGTTTCTGGCAGGGTGTCCGCCAGTCTCCAACGCGCACGGCCCGCGATATCCGCGGCCGGCTGCGTGAAATCGACCGGCGGCTGGCCGACATCGAGAGCTATGTGACCACCGAGAACCGCAGCCTGGCTCGCGAAATCGAACAGCTGCGCTAATCGAGAACCGGGGATTTAGGGATGCAATTCGGGGGACCAACCTTCGTTCTGGCGATCATCGGCATGGTCATGCTCGCCTGGGTGATAACCACTGCCATCCGCGCCAGGCACGGCTATCCCATCGAGGATGAGCTCGGCAACATTATCCACAAGTCGCCGACCGACAGCGAGCAGACCAAGGCGCTGGCGGCCGAGAACCAGCAGCTGAAGGCGACCGTCGAGCGGCTCGAAGAACGGTTGAAGGTGCTGGAACGTATCGCCACCGACCCATCGCGCCAGCTAGCCGATGAAATCGACAAACTACGGTAGGGAATCTCGGAAATGGAAAAATTGGCACTGCTTGTCGACGCTCTTCCGATTGTCGCTGCAATTGTTGCGATAACCGTCGGCGGGTGGGTTTTCACCACCTGGCTCAGGATCAAGAATGGGTACCCGCTGGAATCAAGCTGGGGCAAGCCAATCCATCCGACTACTGACCGAGAATCGGCCGAGCGCATCAAGCTGTTGACCAACGAGAATGCCCAGTTGCGGGCCGAGCTGGGTTCGGTCAAGGACCGGCTGGAAACGATCGAGCGCATCGTGACCGACCAGCCGCTTCGACTGGCCAAGGAAATCGACCAGCTGGCGATCGACAAGGGAGGCCGCGCATGATTGGCCCCGGGGAAGTCATGGTCGCCTTGATCGTCATCGGCCTGCCGGTGATCGCGATCTTTTACGGATTCCACCGCTTTTTCAGGTTCCGGGAGAAGCAACTCGACGCCGACGTCAAGCTGGCGGCCGAAAAGGCGGCGCAATATGCGGCTTCGAACGCGGAGCTTGAAGCGCGGGTCAGAGTACTGGAAAAGATCGTGACGGACGGCGGACTCGAAACGGCCGCCCAAATCGAGGCGCTGCGCGCTCCGCGGCTCGAAAAAGGAGACAAGGTCCAGTGAATCCTTTTGAGATGGTGGCGATCATTGTGGTCGCCGTGATGATCGCCTCAGTGCTTCGCGCCAAATATGGCCAGAGGCACCGCGGCGACGGCGAAATTTCCGCCAAGGAGCATGCCGAAAATCTGCGGCTGCGCGAGGAAGTCGGCGAACTGAAGGAGCGGATCAAGGTCCTTGAGCGCATCACCGTCGAGAAGGAAAATACCCTGGCCCGTCAGATCGAGGAATTGCGCGACCGCTAGATTTTCCCCAACCTAGAAGGGAGGGGAGTTAAGCACTAAGTGGTCGATATGACTGCCCTCCCCGCCCTCGCCGACATCGCCGACGAATATGAATTTCTCGACAGCGAGGATCGCTATCGGCTGCTGATCGAGCTTGGGCGAATGCTGGAGCCGATGCCGGATGCATTGAAAACGGACGCGACCAAGGTCCGTGGCTGCTCCTCGTCGACCTGGGTCTATCCCACGCGGCTGGATGACGGGCGGCTGCACTTCCTCGCCGACAGCAATGCGGCGATCACCAAGGGCGTCGTGGCGCTGATCCTGTCCGCGGTACAGGACCGTCATCCCGGGGAAGTAGCGGCGCTCGACGTCACGGCTCTGCTGGAGCCGTTCAACCTGACGCGCGAACTGTCGTCGAACCGCACCCAGGGCGTCCCCAACATGATCGCGCTGGTTCGTGAAACCGCTGCACGGCTGGCCGCCGCATGAGCGACCAGGCCACTTACGATCCAAGGACCGAGCCCTTCGATCCGGAGCGCTTCTTTGCCATGGCCAGGAATTATGGCCACGGGCGCGCGCTGGGCCTGGAATATCGCCAGTCGGCGGACGACTGGATCGAGCTGGCCCTTCCATGGCGCGAGGAGCTCGTCGGTATTCCCGATCAAGGAATCCTGGCGTCGGGCGCCATCGTCAGCCTGCTCGACACCTGCGGCGGGGCCTCGGTGTGGATGGCGCTCGGTCATTTCCAGCCGCTCGTGACGATCGACTTGAGGCTCGATTATCTCCGCCCAGCCCTGAAAGGCGAAACGGTCATCGCCCGTTGCCGCTGCTACAAGCTGACGCGGCAGGTCGCGTTCGTACGAGGGCTGGCGCATGGAGGCGATGCGGATCGGCCGATCGCGCAGGCGGCCGGCACGTTCATGCTCAATCCGTAAATCCCAGCCCGCTCATCCTGAGTAGCCGATGAGCCTGGCGAAACGGCGTATCGAAGGATCTCAGGCCCCTACTCAGGTTGACCGGGAAATTGGGCTACCTGACGGGATTTCCTAGGCGCCGCTCTTCCGCCTTCCTCAGCACATCATATGCGGCCTGGATGGCGTGGAAGCGCCTGGCGGCTTCCTTGTCGCCCTTGTGTCGGTCGGGGTGATGTTCCTTGGCGAGTCGGCGATAGCTGGCCTTGATCGCCTTGAAGTCGGCGTCGGATTCCAGTTCGAGCGCGTCGAGCGCGCGCATTTCGTCGCGGCTGCGGCTGCCGTCGCCGGGGCCGGCCCAACCATAATGGGCGCTCTTGCGATAGGCAGAGGCCCCGCTTTCCTCTTCGGCCGCGCGCTTGGCCGCTTCTTCCGCCGTCAGCCCGGCAAAGTAATTCCAGTTCTTGTTATATTCGGCGGCATGCGCCTCGCAGAACATCCAGCGCTCGGGGCTGTTCGGAGCCTTGGGCGCGGGCCGATCGCCAGGTTCGTTGCAGCCCTCGCGGTCGCACAGGCGCACGCGCGCCGCCGCCCGGCCCTTCGAGCCGTAAGGCCGCCAGCGGGGAAAGCCCCAGTCGTCAGATCGCGTGGGTTTGGCCATTTGGATTCCAGTGTAGCAATGTGCCAGGGGACCTGTAAGCCGGGTTCTGTACCCCGCTTGCGCGAGGTGGCGACCATTCCTCTAGGACGAAGGTTGCCCTCCGCCTCCAGCGACCAACCCGGGCGACGAGCCGGAACGTAGCCCATATGCCGCCCCTATTCGGTCTTGCACCCGGTGGGGTTTACCGTGCCGCGACCGTTGCCGGGCGCGCGGTGCGCTCTTGCCGCACCCTTTCGACCTTACCCGCCCAAAGGCAGGCGGTATGCTTTCTGTGGCACTTTCCCTCGACACCCTCGCGGGCACCGGCCGGGCGTTACCCGGCACCGTCGTTCCGTGGAGCCCGGACTTTCCTCGTTGTCCTTGCGGACACCGCGGCCGCCCGGCCCTCTGGCAGATGCGATATAGTCGTATGAGATGTGCGTTTCGAGTCAGGCGTTAGGTAGAGGGCTCGATTACGGAAACTTCGATGTGAGTGTCATCTCTGACCGGGTCTTCAAACTGGACAGCCTCCCGTAAAAACCGCACGACGTCAGTGAACCGATCGCGGAAC
>DASTOV010000004.1:0-12179 GCA_035720125.1 Sphingomicrobium sp.
CTACACGACCGACGCGATCAAGAGCGCGGTCGAATTGAGCGCCCGCTACATCCACGACCGCAAGCTGCCCGACAAGGCGATCGACGTCATCGACGAGGTCGGAGCCATGCAGATGCTGGTCCCGCCGTCGCGCCGTAAGAAAACCATCACCACCAAGGAAATCGAGGCGGTGGTGGCGACGATGGCGCGCATCCCGCCGAAGTCGGTCTCGACCGACGACAAGAGCGTGCTGGAATCGCTGACCACCGACCTGAAACGCGTCGTGTTCGGTCAGGACAAGGCGATCGAGGTGCTGTCCAGCGCGATCAAGCTGTCGCGCGCGGGCCTGCGCGATCCCGACAAGCCGATCGGCAACTACCTGTTCTCGGGGCCAACCGGTGTCGGCAAGACCGAGGTGGCGCGCCAGCTGGCGTCGATCCTCGGCATTCCGCTGCAGCGCTTCGACATGTCGGAATATATGGAACGCCATGCCGTCAGCCGGCTGATCGGCGCGCCCCCCGGCTATGTCGGCTATGACCAGGGCGGCCTGTTGACCGACGCGGTCGATCAGCATCCGCATTCCGTGCTGCTGCTTGACGAGATCGAGAAGGCCCACCCCGACCTGTTCAACATCCTCCTCCAGGTCATGGACCATGGCAAGCTGACCGACCACCACGGCAAGACGGTCGATTTCCGCAACACCATCCTGATCATGACCACCAATGCCGGCGCGGCCGACATGGCGCGGGAGTCGATCGGCTTCGGGGCCATGACTCGCGAGGATGCGCAGGAAGACGCAGTCAAGAAGATGTTCACGCCGGAATTCCGTAACCGGCTGGATGCGGTCGTGCCCTTCGCCTACCTGCCGCCGGCAGTGGTTGCCCGGGTGGTCGACAAGTTCATCCTGCAGCTGGAGCTGCAGCTTGCCGACCGCAACGTCCATATCGAGCTGGACGACGAGGCGCGGGAATGGCTCACTACCCGCGGCTATGACAAGCTCTATGGCGCGCGCCCGATGCAGCGGCTGGTGCAGGAAAAGATCAAGCAGCCGCTGGCCGAGGAGCTGCTGTTCGGCAAGCTGGTCGACGGCGGCGAGGTCAAGGTCCACATCAAGGACGGCGCCCCGGCGTTTGAGATGACGCCCGCCCCGCCCAAGGCGCCCAGGGGCAAGCCGCCCGCTCCGCCCAAGGCCAGGGCCAGGCGCAAGGCCGGCAAGGAAGCGCCGGCGGCCGAGTAGCGGCTATCGCTAACTGCACATCAATGGGCCCGCTTCGGCGGGCCCTTATTTTTGGCGGCGCGCGGTTCAACGGCTCACGGCTTCGAAATCGCTAATGTCAGCTTTCGACCCATTGCGGTCAGTCGCCCTGTTCCCCGGCGAAGGCCGGGGTCCAGTCAGAGCCCGAAGGGCGAGCAGGGGCGCAACGCGCGTCTGGGAGGGTAGCGGATTGTTCAGCATGGGATTGCGTGACTTCCCTGATCTCCTGATCCGAATAGAGAGAGTCTGGCCCATGGCCGCCGGGCATATGATAAGGGTCATCGGCGCATTTGAGCCAATGCTCCAGATAACCTACGTCGCTGCCTCCCCAGCACCAGCCCATCTTCTCTAATTCAGCCATGATGAGTTCGCGCCGATTGCAGGCATACATCGTTTGATCGTCAAATCTACCGCGACAGCGATCATTCTCTCTATCTGCTTGCCGAATCAGCGATCTAACGGACTCAGGATATTTTTCGTATTTCGAAATTGGGTAGTATTTGAGGTCTTCCTTGTCAGCAGTTGAGGCATTGGTTGCTTGATCGGCCAAGCGCTGCTTGTCGCTGCGGTCAACCTCATTACTCGGATCCTGACTGCATGCGGCAAGCAGGACCAAGCAAAACAACCAGACCTCCAACACAATCCCTCTCATAGGCGGAGAAAATGCAGGCGTAACTCCAGTAGCGGCTGTTCTACTTTCACTAATTTGATCTGCGAATAATTTCTTCTGCGATATTGGCACGATCGATCGCGCGCTGGAACTTGTTTTCAGGTCGCTCGTAATGGATTGCAATCGCGGCCGCAATGTTTCCTGCACCTCTTGCCTTCGCGATCTCCTTGGCGGCGCGCGCTTCAGTATGGGCGAGCTCCCAGTCGCGAAACACCAGTTGCTCTGCTGCAGTCGACTGCTCAATGGGGTGACCAAATAGGCGCCGGAAGTCCAGACGTCGATCAAGTTTGGGGTCGTGAGCGCCCCATTGAAATAGCCCTCGTCCTGGTCCGCCCGGCTGTCGGGCGCGATAATCACCTCGACTCTCTGCCTCGGCATTGGCAGCCCAACCGGCAGCTTCCTCCGGCCTCATCCCAAGCGCGAGGTGGATCCGATACATGTGCATCGCGCTCGCGGCACGCTTCCCAACTTCTTTCGGGGTCATGAAACCGCCGCTCCGCCACGTCGGTTCGGCTGGATTAGCTGAGCCCAGCTCCTGCCGCATCCGGGCAACAGCCTCACGAAGGTCCCACAATGCCTTCGCGGAGTCCTGGTCAGCGCTAGGCCGGGACAAAACAGTGGTTGACCGCCTATGATCCAGCGCATGCTGTGGTTGTTGCGATGCCGAGTGTCGCGAGGCTTTCGAAGTTGGAAATGGTTGCGCAGACCTGGCACCAGCGCGAAATTCTGAAGAGGCCGTAGCCCTCCCTACCCTCTCGCCAGCATCTCGACCTTGGCCATTTCCGTAAAACCGCCCCTGGCCAGCAAAGGTGAAACGGCCGTCATCGGGATCGTGCCAGGGGTTGAACTTGTGCTCGATCGTCTCGCTGGGAAGTAGTCGCCCCCCGGTCCTCAAATAGTAACTGAACGCCGACATTGGACGCATCGCTCACCCTCCGCAGGCGGCGCCCTGTAACCATCCGGTGATATTTTGTCAATAACAATGTACCGAAATGGTTCTTCCTACTAGGCCGGCACACTCGGTTTGGTGCTGAACCGAGCCGCCTCCTCCAATCCGCTGGCAGATCTGCCCCGGCCGCGCTGTGCACATTTGATCGTGATGTTGACGTAGTAGCTATTCAGGCACGACCAGGAAGCTTTTTAATTAGCTTAACTTCGAAGTATATCTTCCATTTGGAGAATAAGCTCCCGGCCCTTGATCGCGTCCTCGGTCTTGTCTTCGGGGTCTGCTTCGAAATGGGCACGCATGCGATCAGATAGCGCCAATAGTGCCTGATAGCGATCCTCGCCCAATTGATCGCGCAGGTTTTTTAATCCTTCATTCAATGCAAAGAATTCCGACTGAATGCTCATGCCTGGAAAATAACCCGATTTATCCTGGAACTTCGGTGATCCAAGCATCATGGAACCAAGCTGGTCCCAAAGCTCATCGATGGTTTGAGGAATGTAGGGAATATACTCTCTTGCCATGATCAGAATCCCGTCGGTCTTGTTAGCACATAGGTGCTGTTTGGGCCCAATTGGCTCGGCCTCACAATTACAATAGCTTGTGGCCTGAAATCGGATTGGAAGAACCTTCTAATCTGCGGCGTACTCAATGACTTTGCAGTCAACGACACATCAAAGGCAATATTGCCAACTTGCGAATCTGGCAGCGAATAGGTGCTCTCCGATGAATTATAGGCACGGCGATTGACCTGAGCGGATTCGCCACGCGCCATCGAAATTCCATGGCTTTGATAGAAATTTCTTAACTGCTTTCGCACTTGACGATCAATATAGTTGCCCATTGCCTCTTGGGCGGACAGCCGTACGGGAAGTCTACCTGCCTTCAGCAAATCTAAGCCGACACGGTATTCTTCGTCTACTCGCGTCTGGAGAAACCTCAGGGTCTCTAACTGAAGCGGTCGAAGCTCGCCCTTCTTGTAGAATGCTTTGGCTCGATCAAGGCGAAGTCCATTGATCAGATTTGCCTGTCCTTCAGCCGTGGACGGAAAGCCACCGCGTTCAAGGGCATCATTCCGATAGTGCAGATCAAGCGCCTGGATCTGTCGGACGAGTATCTTAGCATGCGCTTTTGCCAGCTCAGTCGTAAGTGCCTGGCCCGGCCCAGTCAGATCCAGGAAATTGTCTGCTAAGCCAAAAATTGCACCGCCAGGACCGTGCCGAAGTCCTGGAAAAGCGTCTTCCAGCGTACGGGGGTCACGCAGCGGCGGTCCGCGGTTCCCACCCATTCGCACGCGAGGGTTCGGTCTGTATTGTGCCGTCCTGAATGGGGTCGAACCATCGACTCCTGCCGCAGTTCGGTTGGTGGGCCGAGCTTGCGTCGTCGAATAATCCCTACTGGCGTCAGGGACTGCCTGCCCCGGATAGTACCGCCCCTGGCCAACAAAGGTGAATCGGCCGTCGTCGGGGTCGTGCCAGGGATTGAACTTGTGCTCGATCGACTCGCCGGCAGGTAGTCGCCTCCCGGTTCTCAAGAAGTAACTGAACGCCGACATTGGACGCATCGCTCACCCTCCGCAGGCGGCGCCCTGTAACAATCCGGTGATATCTTGTCAATTCAAATGTACCATATCGGTTCACGCTATTAGACTGGGACTCGCGGTTGTTCCGGCTTGAACCGCGCCGCCTCCTCCGACCCGCCCGTCGTATTGCCCTCGCTGTAGCTGTGCGCCCCGGCGCCGGCCAAATGGCCTCCCTGCACGATCAGATATTCCTCGCGGATCGGCCGGCCTTCCAGGAAGCATTCCAGGATTTCCCTCGTCCCCGCCGCATAGCGGGCCTGGGCGGATAGCGAGGTGCCGGAAATATGCGGGGTCATGCCGTGGTTCGGCATCGTCCGCCACGGATGGTCGCGCGGCGCCGGCTGCGGAAACCAGACGTCGCCGGCATAACCGGCCAGCTGCCCGCTTTCGAGAGCGGCGGCGATCGCGTCCCGGTTTGCGATCTTCCCGCGCGCCGTGTTCACCAGGTAAGCGCCGCGCTTCATCCTTGCGATCATGGCCGCGTCGAACAGATTTTCCGTCTCCGGATGCAGCGGGCAGTTGATCGTGACGACGTCGCAATGCGGCACCATGTCCGCCGCGGATTCATGGAACGTCAGGCCCAGTTCCTGCTCAACCTCGGCCGGCAGCCGGTGCCGGTCGGTGTAATGGAGATGGACATCAAACGGCTTCAACCGCCGCAGCACGGCCAGGCCGATCCGCCCCGCGGCGACCGTGCCGATGTGCATGCCTTCGATATCATAGGACCGCGCGGCGCAATCGGCGATGTTCCAGCCGCCCGCCTTCACCAGGTCCCATGACTGGAGATAGTTGCGGACGAGCCCCAGGATCATCATCACCACATGCTCGGACACGCTGATCGAGTTGCAGTAAGTGACCTCGGCCACGGTGATGCCGCGGTCGATCGCTGCCTGCAGGTCGACATGGTCGGATCCGATGCCCGCGGTAATCGCCAGCTTGAGGTTCTTGGCCTTCGCGATTCGCTCCGCGGTCAGATAGGCCGGCCAGAAGGGTTGGGAGATGACGACATCGGCATCGACCAGTTCGCGTTCGAATTCCGAGTCCGGCCCATCCTTGTCCTCGGTGACGATCAGCTGGTGCCCTGCCGCCTCCAGGAACTTGCGCAAGCCCAGTTCGCCGCCAACGCTGCCCAGCAATGCCCCGGGCTGGAAATCGATCCCGCTAGGCGTCGGCAAACTCTGTCCGTCAGGATAGCGCTCGATGCGCGGCAGGTCGTCGCGCGGATAGGAGCTGGGATAGCCGTCGATCGGATCGTCGTAGAGAACGCAGAGGATCTTCGCCATGTTAGGTGCCTCTCCTTGCCTTTGTTGGGCACGCATACGCCCGGCCCTCGGACCGGTGTTTTGCTGGTTGCACGGTTCATTAGCAACATCCTCGGCCTTCAGCACGGACATTCCCATCGATCTTTGCCGCCTGACGAAATAGCCTTGTGCATCGGGATGGTTCTGCTTTGCTTCTGCCCGATTCGAGGAGGGCTTCATGAAAGTTGTGAAAGTGGCGCTGGCTGCGCTGGCGCTTGGCACGTCCGTCGCGGCGAGTGCGTCCCCGACGAACGGTCCCGACCCGCGCTTCACCGGCAGCGACCTGTTCAACATCGCGGTCGCATCCGATCCACAGATCAGTCCTGACGGCCGCTGGGTCGCCTATGTCCGCCGGTCGAACGACATCATGACCGACCGCGCCCGCTCGGCGATCTGGCTGTTAGACGTTACCACCGGCGAACAGCGGCCGCTCGTCACAGGTGCCGGCAACCATCTGAGCCCGCGCTGGTCGCCGGACGGCAAACGCCTGGCCTATTTTTCGACTGCCGAGGGCAGCTCGCCGCAGCTGTTCGTTCGGTGGATGGATACGGGTCAGAACGCGCGCATCACCAGCCTGCCCGACAGTCCCCAGGGCATCGCCTGGTCGCCCGACGGCCGGCGGATCGCCTATCTCATGAATGTCCCGGACGACGGCGCCAAGCTAGGCTCAGCGCCTCCCAAGCCGGAGGGAGCCGAGTGGGCAAAGCCGCTGGAGGTGATCGACAAGGTCACCTATCGCACCGACGGCGGCGGCTATCTTAAGCCCGGCTTCGACCATATCTTCGTGGTCGACGCGCTCGGTGGGGCGCCGCGTCAGCTGACGTTTGGCGCCTACCATGACGGCAATCCGGAATGGGCAGCTGACGGGCAGGCAATCCTGTTCAGCGCGGTGCGCAAGCCCGATTGGGAAATGATTGCCAACGACAGCGAAGTCTACCGACTGGATTTGAACGGGGGGTCGGTAACGGCGCTGACGGATCGCCGCGGGCCCGATTCCGCTCCGGCCATTTCGCCTGACGGCAGGCTGATCGCCTACGTCGGTTTTGACGACCACAAGAAGGGGTTCGAACAGGCCGATCTCTACGTCATGAATTCTGATGGCACCGGCTCACGCCACATCGCGCCGGGCCTCGACCGATCCATCGATCAGCTGGAATGGTCTGCCGACGGTCGCTCAATCGTCGCGGCGTACGAAGAGGATGGATCGGTAGTCGTCAGCCGCATTGGTCTCGACGGACGGGTTACGCCAATCACGCGAGAGGTCGGCGGCGGGAGCCTCGACCGGCCTTATGCCGGCGGCGGGTTCAGCCTCGCTCGCAACGGCAGCATCGCTTTCACAACCGACAGCGCGAGCCGCCCGGCCGAAGTCGCGGTTGCCAGCGGCGGCAAGGTCCGGCAGCTCACCCGTCTCAATGAACTGGCCTTGTCCGGCAAGTCGCTTGGGACGCTGCGCGAAATCAAGGTGACCGCACCGGACGGTTCGCCCGTACCCTCGTGGATACTGCTACCGCCCGGTTATCAGGAAGGAACGCGTGTTCCGACAATCCTCGAGATCCACGGCGGTCCTTACGCCTCCTATGGCCCCCACTTCTCGACCGACTATCAGCTCTATGCATCGGCCGGCTATGCCGTGCTCTACACCAACCCGCGCGGCTCGACTGGCTACGGCCAGCAATTCGCCGACGGTATCGAAAAAACCTATCCCGACAGCAATACGGCCGACTTGCTGGCGGCCGTCGATGCAGCCGTGGCAACCGGCATTGCCGATCCGGAGAACCTGTTCGTAACTGGTGGATCCGGCGGGGGCATCCTGACTGCCTGGCTGATCGGCAAGACCGGCCGATTCAAGGCGGCAGCCTCGCAAAAGCCGGTCATCAACTGGACCAGCATGGCGTTGACCAGCGACGGCATCCAGTTCTTCGGCCCCTATTGGATGGGCGCCCTGCCTTGGGAAAATTACCAGTCCTACTGGGCACGCTCGCCGCTCAGCCTGATGGCCAACGTAAAGACGCCAACCCTGGTGGTGGTTGGGGCCGAAGACTACCGCACGCCGGTAAGCGAGGCGGAACAGCTCTATTCTGCGCTGAAGCTGAAGGGCGTTCCGACGATGCTGGTCAAGGTACCGAACGCCAGCCACGGCGGCATCGCCGCGCGCCCATCGCAGTCGGCGGCCAAGGCGGCGGCGATCATCGCCTGGTTCGACAAATATCGGACGCGTGAGGGAGTGGCCCAGGGAGCTGAGCAAGCCGGAAACTGATCGCGTCGCTTGACGCGTGCGGAAGGCGGTTCCAAACAACCCGCCGACTTTCCAATCCCGTCAGGAGTTTCCCGCCTTGCGTAGCCTTGCCCCCATTTCCGCCCTCGCCCTCTTACTCGCCAGCGGCGCTGCCGTTGCCCAATCCTCCCAATTCGATCCCGCCCGCCTGTCGCAACATGTCCAGACATTGGGCTCGGACGAATTCGAAGGCCGCGCGCCTGCCACGTCAGGCGAAACCAAGACCGTCGCCTATCTTTCCGACCAGTTCGCCAAGGCGGGCCTGCAGCCGGGGGGCGACATGAAGGACGGCAAGCGCGTCTGGACGCAGGCCGTGCCGCTGCTCCGCTCCGAATTCACTGCCGCACCAACCGTCAGCATCGATATCGCCGGAACGGCCACGCCGCTGACCCAGGGCGAGCAGATCGCCGTCCGCGCGCCGACCAACGGCGACAAGGCCATGTCCATCGACGGCGCCGAACTGGTGTTCGTCGGTTATGGCGTGAAGGCGCCGGAGCGCGGCTGGGACGACTTCAAGGGCCTCGACGCCAAGGGCAAGATCCTCGTCATGCTCGTCAACGATCCCGATTTCGAAGGCGGTGAAGGCGATTTTGGCGGCAAGGCGATGACCTATTACGGCCGCTGGACTTACAAATATGAGGAAGGCGCGCGTCAGGGCGCCAAGGGCGTGCTGGTGGTCCACGAGACCGAACCGGCCAGCTATGGCTGGGCGACGGTCAAGAATTCGAACACCAACGCCATGTTCGACATCGTCCGCAAGAACCCGGCAGCCGAGCATCCGCCGCTGGAAGGCTGGATCCAGCGCGACCTCGCCGCGCAGCTGTTCGCCGCCTCCGGCACCAGCTTCGAGGCAATGAAGGCCGCCGCCAAGCGCAAGGACTTCAAGCCGGTGCCGCTCAAGGCCAACCTCACCGTCCGCGGCGACGCCAGGACCGACGTCATCACTTCGTCCAATGTCGTCGGTATCCTGCCCGGCGCGGCCCACCCCGACGAGACGGTGATCTACACTGCACACTGGGACCATCTCGGCATTGGCCTTCCCGACGCCGATGGCGACCGCATCTATAATGGGGCGATGGACAATGGCACCGGACTTGCGCACCTGATCGAACAGGCGCGCGCCTTCGCTTCCGGCCCCCGGCCCCAGCGCTCGGTCGTGTTCCTGGCCGTTACCGCCGAGGAGAAGGGCCTGCTGGGCAGCGAATATTATGCAGCCAATCCGCTCTATCCCCTTGGCAAGACCGCAGGCGTCATCAACACCGACGTGATGGGCGTCCTCGGCCCGGCGCGCGACTATTCGATCCGCGGCAACCAGAAATTCGGCCTGCTCGACATGCTCGTCGAGGAAGGCGGCAAGCGGGGCCGGACCTACGTTGCGGATCCGCGGCCGGAAACCGGCGGCTTCTTCCGTTCCGACCACTTCACCCTGGCGAAGGTCGGCGTGCCGGCAATGAGCTTCTCATCCGGACAGGATCTGGTGAGCGGCGGCGTTGCTCGTGCCCAGGCCTGGCAGGCCAATTACACGTCCAAGATGTACCACCAGCCGGCGGACGAATATTCGCCCGACTGGGATTTCACGGGCATCGCACAGGACGCGGAATTGCTGCACGCGGTAGGACTTCGCCTGGCCAACAGCCGCGACTGGCCAAACTGGAGCGAGGACAGCGAATTCCGTGCTGCCCGCGACAAGTCGGCAGCAGAGCGTCCGTAGGTGGTAAGGCGGGCGAGCTCATTCCCTGCGATGAGCCCGTCCGCCCTGATTTTGTTACCGTGGTGCTAGGTGGGGGTTGGAAGGAGAGGATGGATGGCAAGCGACATCATATTCTACCACAACCCGATGAGCCGAGGGCAGATCGTCCGCTGGATGTTGGAGGAGGTGGGTGCTCCTTACGACACGGAGATCCTCGATTATTCCAGCGGCATGAAGGGCGAGGCATATCGGGCGGTCAATCCGATGATGAAGGTTCCGGCGATCGCCCATAAGGGCCATGTCGTGACCGAGGCGGCGGCGATCTGCGCCTATCTCGCGGACGTCTATCCGGAAGCGGGTCTTGGCCCGCGCGAGGGGGAAAAGGCAGACTACTACCGCTGGTTGTTCTTCGCCGCGGGCCCGCTCGAGCAGGCGGTGACCAACAAGGCGGCTGGATTCGAAGGCACCGAGCAGCAGCGGCGCATGTTCGGCTTCGGCCATTATGACCTTGCTGTGGAGACCCTTGCCGGCCACTTGGCCGTTCGCGAATTCGTCTGTGGTGACCGGTTCAATGCCGCCGACGTGTATGTCGGCAGCGCGGTGATGTGGGGCACCCAGTTCGGCACCTTGCCCAAGCTCGACACTTTTGTCGCTTATGCCGACCGACTTGGCCAGCGAGAAGCCTATCGGCGCGGCAAGGAAATCGACAACCGGCTGATTTCGGAGATGCAGGCAGCCGGCTAGCAAAGGGAAAACTGTCGTGAACCAGGACCAGCTGCAAAAGGCCATCCAGCTCTACGATCGCTTCACCCACGATAATTGGCGGGATCCAGAATGCTCTGGGGGAGCATTCGATCCGCCAATGGATCGGCGCGATTTCTTTGCCCGCATGACGCTAATCGCCGGAAGCGCCGCGGCAGCCACCAGCCTGATCGCGGCCATCGCCGCCTCCCCCGCTGCGGCGGCGATCATTCCGGCCGACGACCCGCGGTTCACGACCCGCACCATGACGTTCGACAATCCCACGGGATACAAGGCCTATGTCGCCGAGCCGCGCACCAGGTCATTGAAAGCGACCGTGCTGGTGGTCCACGAGAACCGCGGACTTAATGACCATATCCGCGACGTGGCGCGGCGGATCGCCCTGGAAGGCTTCCGCGCGGTGGCGCCGGATTTCCTGTCGCTGTCGGG
Source organism: Sphingomicrobium sp. (assembly GCA_035720125.1). Taxonomy (GTDB): domain Bacteria; phylum Pseudomonadota; class Alphaproteobacteria; order Sphingomonadales; family Sphingomonadaceae; genus Sphingomicrobium. The sequence goes on from DASTOV010000004.1 coordinate 10,890, forward strand.
CGGCACCCCGGCGGACGAGAATGCGGCGCGCGAGGCCATCGGCAAGCTGGATCTCGGCAAGGTAACAGCGGATGCCGTGACGATGCTCAAGGAGCTGTCGAAATCGAGCCGCGGCGGCAAGGTCGGCGCGGTCGGCTTCTGCTGGGGCGGCGCCTTCATCAACCGGCTGGCGGTGGCCGCCGGCGATGCGCTCGCAGCCGGCGTGCCCTATTACGGCCCCGCTCCCGATCCTTCAGAGGCGGTCAAGGTGCAGGCGCCGCTGATGATCCACCACGCAGGCACCGACGAACGCGTCGCGCGGACCCTGTTCCCCTGGGTCAACGCGCTTCGTGCCGCGAACAAGCCCGTGACCTACTTCGGCTATGACGGCGCGCATCATGCCTTCAACAATGACACGTCCGCGGAACGCTACAACAAGGAGGCGGCCGAGCTGGCTTGGGGCCGCACCATCGGCTTCTTCAAGCGGCACCTGGACTAAGGAAAGGGGCCGGCGGATTGCTCCGTCGGCCCCTCCCTTATCTGCATTCTCAAAGGCTAATCCCGGCTGCCCATGAAGCTTCATGGGCCGCGAGGACCTACTCGCGGTTGCCCATGAAGCTGAGCAGGAACTGGAACATGTTGATGAAGTCGAGATAGAGGTTCAGCGCCCCCATGATCACGACCTTGCCCATCATGTCCGTGCCCGCAACATAGGCATACATCGACTTGATCTTCTGCGTGTCATAGGCGGTGAGGCCCGCGAACAGCAGCACGCCGATCGCGCTGATCGCCAGGTGCATCGCCGTCGACTGCAGGAAGAGGTTGATGATCATCGCCACCAGCAGGCCGACGACGCCCATGATCAGGAAGGTGCCGAAGCCGCTCAAGTCCTTCTTGGTGGTGTAGCCCCACAGGCTCAGGCCCAGGAACGACGCCGCGACCGCGAAGAAGGTTTGGGCGATCGACGTGCCGGTGAAGACCAGGAAGATGGTCGACATCGACAGGCCCATGACTGTCGCGAACGCCCAGAACAGGGTTTGAAGCGTCGCCGTCGACAGGCGATTCATGCCGAAGCTCATGACCATCACGAACGCCAGCGGTGAGAAGATGATCAGCCACCTGAGCGGCGTCGCCATCACCTGGGCGGCGAAGCCGGAGCTGGCGAACAGCATCGCGACGATGCCGGTCAGCAGGACGCCGGATGCCATGTAGTTGTAGACCGAAAGCATGTAGGACCGCAGCCCCGCATCCACTTCGGCGCCCCGAGCTCCGACCGACGACGGTCTCGCCGTAGCGGTCGTCCGGGGGTCA
>DASTOV010000005.1:0-16755 GCA_035720125.1 Sphingomicrobium sp.
GATGTCGTTGGTGAAGGCCGCGAGGTCTTCCGAGATCGACTTGTTGCGGCGGATCAGCCAGTTGTAGGCAAGCACCGCCGGAACCGCGACGACCAGGCCGAGCGCGGTCATGATCAGCGCTTCGCCGACCGGGCCGGCAACCGTCGAAATCGACGCCTGGCCCGATGCGCCGATCTTGATCAGCGCGCGATAGATGCCGATGACGGTGCCGAACAGGCCGATGAACGGAGCCGTCGAGCCGACCGTCGCGAGGAAGGCCAGGCCTTCGCCAAGGCGGTTGGTGATCGAACCCTGCGAGCGGGACAGCGAGTTCGCCATCCAGTCATGCTGGTCGACCGGGTCGGTCAGCTTGCCGTGCTGGTCCTGCGCCACAAGCGCATCTTCGACAATGGCACGATAGGCGCTGCGCTGCTCGAGCTTGTTGGCGGCTTCGCGCAGGTTCGGCGAGTTCCAGAAGCTGGCGCGCACCTTGTTGCCCTGGCTCATGATCTTCTGCTGCTGCAGCAGCTTCGTGAACAGGATGTAGAAGCTGAAGACCGACATGCCGACCAGGATGATGAACACCGACCAGGAGATCAGTCCGCCTTCCTGAAGCGCGGCCATCAGGCCGTAAGGATTTTCGCCGGCGGGGGCTGCAGCCGCAGCGAGCAAGAGAGTTGGAGCTGCCATATTTTTGACTTTCCTATGTAAATTCTTGGGTTTCGTTCAATCAGTTGAAACTTAGTCTTCGGGAAGTTCCCAGCGAATGCGCTGGCTGAATGTATCCGAGGTCGGATTGCCTGCCTGGTCCTTTGCCGGCGTGAACCGCGCGCGGCGACGCAGGATGTTGCAGGTCGCATTGTCCAAGGCAGTCGATCCCGAGGATTGGGTGACGTCGCAACCGCTGACCCGGCCATCGGCGCCGATCGACAGGCGCACGGCGGTCGTGCCCTGCTCCTCGTTGCGGATCGCCGACTGCGGATAGTCGTCAGTCGAGAATAGGGCGACCAGGTTGCCCTTGGCGCGCGCGGCCTGCGAGACCCTCGGCGGCGGCGGTGCAGGCGGAGCCGGCGGCGCCGGTGCGGCACGCGGCGTGATGACCGGCGGCGGCGCGACCGGCGTCGCGATGATCGGCGGCGCGGTAACATTCGTCCGCACGATCGGCGGCGGCGCGACCACCTGGGGTGGCGGAGGCGTATTCTGCTCCGGCGGAGGAGGCGGCTCTTCCGGCGGTGGCGGCGGCTCGTCCTCGACGTCGAAGGTCTTCAAATCCTCGGCCGCTTTCTTGATGACGTTATAGGCAAGGCCCGTCACCAAGGCGTAGCCGAGAGCAATGTGGATGAGCGCCACGATGATAATCGCCGCGGTGCGGTTGGAGCTCATCTGGTTGCGTCTGGCGTAGGACATTAAGCCGCAAGTCTCCTCGATGGTCGGCTCCACGGGCCCCGGAGTTTGCGAACTGGCGCGACCCGAGCTGTCATGGAACCGCCGATGTATTACTGTATCATCAGCAGATACGCGCCACCCTTAATGAAGCGAAAATGGCTGCGCAACGAATTTTGTTCCGATTACGGCAAGGACCGGTCGGATTCATGGCGGGTCTAGGTAGATTCCCCTACGGTTTACGGGGTTTCCCCGGTGAACGATGCGATCTCGACTCCGACTCCATTTGCATCGGGATATACGTCCGGTTTGACGCTCCTGATGCGAAGAGCCTTGACGCCGCGATAGGCGGCAATCCTCTGGAACAGCGCGTGGACCAGGGTTTCCTGGAGGTTGTAGCGCCGCTCCTGGGCAATGCGCACCACTTCTTGTTTCAGATAGTCGTAATTCCACGCGTGCACCTCGTCGTCGTCGACGGGCGCGTCGCAGTTTTCCAGCCAAAGCTCGACCGTCACCAATAGTCGCTGCGGCGCTCCGACCTCGAATTCGTGGAAGCCGATGTCCGCCATCACCTCGAGCGAATCGAGCAGGATTCGGCTTTGCCTGACCGTGAGATGTGCGGGCACCATGCCGAATAGCTTGACCGCCTCGTCGCGCATTTATCGCTCCAGGAATTGCACGTCGCGGTCCAGGTTCATGAAACGCTGGCCGCCATCCAACAACAGCGTCTGGCCCGTGATCGCGGTCGAATCAACCAGATATCGAAGCGCGGCGATCACGTCCGCCACCTCGATTCCCCGCTTGAGTGGATTGAGCGCGTGGACCGCGGCAAAATTCGATTCGCCCTGCTCGCCGGACGGCAGCATCAGCGCGGGCGCAATGGCGTTCACCCTGACCCCTTTGTCCGCGAGCGCACGGGCAGCGATTTCGCCCAGCCCCGCGAGTGCATATTTGGAGATGGTGTAGCTCAAGAAGTCGGCGTTGGGGGCAGCCAGCTTGGCGTCGAGGATATTGACCACCAGCGAATCGCCTTCGATCGTTCGTTTCGCCAATTCGTCGATCAGCAACATTGGCGCGCGCGCATTGATCGCCATGTGCGCATCGAACTCCGCCGGATTGGCGCTTCCCAAACCGTCATGTGCAAATCGCGCGGCATTGTTGACCAGCAGGCGCACCGGCGGCAGTCCGTCCGCTGCCGTGAAGATCCGTCGTGCGCAATCGGCATCCGCAAGATCGGCGGCCACCGTTGCGGCACCCTGCGGCACCGGGTCGCCTTCACGATGAACATGGGCAATCACGGTCCACCCATCGCTGAGCAGGGCTTGGACGATCGCCTCGCCGACCCGCTTGCCGCCGCCCGTGACGATTGCAGTCCTGTCCCCTCTGCTCATTGCGCCGCCCCTACCATCGTCCTTCGCGCTCGCCTACAGCCCAACCGATGCCCGAGACGCGCCAGCCCATCGAAGCCTTTGGACAGAGCCTTGCCGAATTGACCGCTGCGATCGAGGCTCGCGGCGGCCCGCCGCCGGTCGATCGCTGGGACCCGCCGCACTGCGGTCATTCGGGGATGCGCATTGCCCGCGATGGAAGCTGGTATCACGAAGGGCGGCCGATCGAGCGGCCTGCCATGGTGCGCCTGTTTGCATCGGTACTCCGCCGCGAGCCCGACGGCAGCCATATGCTGGTTACACCCGTTGAGAAGCTCACGATCGACGTCGAGCTCACGGCCTTTCGGGCAACGCAGATGACGATGTCCGGCCAGGGGAAAGAACGGCGAATCGGCCTGACCCTCGACAGTGGCGATGGCCTGGTGATCGGGCCGGCTCATCCGCTCAGTGTCGTCGACACCGATCAGGGTCCCTCCCCGCGTGTCCACGTGCGCTTCGGGCTGGAGGCGGAGCTCGCCCGGCCGCTCTATTACGAGCTTGCCGACATCGCGCTCGAAGAAGGCCACAATCCGCCCGGCATCTGGTCCGAGGGCGCCTTCTTTCCGTTGGTCGCATGAGCTTGATCGAACGAATCTCGCGGGCTCTGGCCGATGAACCGCCGCACGGCCTGTTGCCTGGCGACCTTATTGAAGGACATGACGGAGAGACGCGGCGGGCGGCGGTCCTTGTCGCCATAACCGATCGTCCGGAACCCGGGCTGATCCTGACGCAGCGGCGCGAGGATTTGCGGACCCATGCCGGCCAGGTTGCTTTCCCCGGCGGTCGAATCGACGAAGGCGAGGATGCACCGGCCGCTGCACTGCGCGAGGCTCATGAGGAGCTGGCGCTGGACCCGGCACTGGTCCGGTTGCTGGGCGAGGCCGATCCCTATTGCACCGTGACCGGCTATTGCGTGACTCCCATTGTCGGGGTTGTTCCGCCTGGTCTCGACCTGGTGCCGAACCCGGACGAAGTCGCGGACTGGTTCGAAGCGCCGCTTGATTTTGTACTGGATCCCATCAACCAGCGGTGCATGAGCGCCGAATATCGCGGCCGGACGCGGAACTATTATCGGATTGACTGGCAGGGTCGCCACATCTGGGGCGCGACTGCCGCGATGCTCGTCAACCTGTCGCGGCGCATTGGTATTGCTCGATGAACCTCGACCCCGATTCCTTTTTGAAGCGCCAGGGCATCAAGCGGCTCTTGAAGGCGCTCGACGCCCGGCAGGGAACGGCCCGCTTCGTCGGGGGCGCGGTCCGCGACCTGCTGCTCGGCGAAAGGCCGGGCGATCTTGACCTCGCCACCTTCCTTGAACCCGATGACGTGATCCGCCGGCTGGAGGCCGCCGGCATCAAGGCGGTGCCGACCGGTATCGACCACGGCACGGTGACTGCCGTCTCGTCCGGCACCGTCGTCGAAGTGACTACGCTCAGGTCCGACGTCTCGACCGACGGGCGGCGGGCGACAGTCGCCTTCACCCGGGACTGGAGCCAGGACGCCGGCCGGCGCGACTTTACCATCAATGCCCTTTATGCCGATCCATTCAGCGGCGAGCTGTTCGACTATTTCGGCGGGCTCGACGATTTGAGGTCGCGGACGGTGCGCTTCATTGGCGAGCCGCTTCAACGCATTGCCGAGGATCATTTGCGGATCCTCCGCTATTTTCGCTTTCACGCCCGATATGGTCACGGCGAGCCAAACCGCCACGCACTCCAGGCGTGCGTCGAGCGAGCCAACGATTTGATGGCCCTGTCTCGCGAGCGCATTGCCGACGAACTGCTCAAGCTGCTTTCACTCGACGATCCGACGCCGACGGTGCGGCTGATGCACCGGCACGGCCTGTTCGCGCCGGTCGTGCCGGAAATCGCCGATATCCCGCGGCTGGCCGCCTTGGTGGCGGCCGAGAAGGAGGCCCACATCGCGCCCGATCCACTGCGCCGCATGGCCGCGCTGCTTCCGGCCGACCCCGCAACCGCCGATCGGGTCGCAGCGAGGCTGAAGCTTTCCAACAAGGCGAAGAAGCGGCTGGCCAGCGCGGCGGACTCGTCGCTGGGGCTCAACCCGCGTGCCCTCGCCTATCGCATCGGGACCGAAGGCGCGGTCGACCGGCTGCTGCTTGCCCAACGGCCTGCAGAGGCGAAACGCGTTGCGCGCTGGACGCCGCCGCGCTTGCCCATCGGCGGCGGCGACATCATCGCGCGCGGCGTTCCGGAAGGACCCCAGGTCGCGAAGGCCCTGCGGCGGATCGAGGATCGCTGGGAGGCGGCCGGCTTCCCGACCGGCGAGAAATTCGAACTGCTGGTTGAAGACGCCCTCGGCTAGTCGACGAACACCGGCTCCAGGAACACCGCTCCTGCTTCGCTGCCCAGCGACCAGCGGATCTGGGCCGCAAAGGTCCCATATTTCGGCACCTCGAGCTGAACCTTTTCGCCGATCCTCAGCATGGCGGTCGTTTCCAGGCGGCAGCCGTCGCGGCTGATGTCCATGACCACGACCGAGATCCGGTTCCCGTCGCTGTCAGTCAGGAACGTGTCGATCCGCGTGTCTACACGCGGTGCCCGCTTGATGTGTCCCGGCTCACGCATCGTGGTTCCCGCCATTGCAGCCCAGCGCAAAGCTAACATAAATTAATTGGCAATCAATCGATGGGGCGAACGTTTCCACGTTAATCTCGCTGGCGCGACTTCCAATAGGCCAGTGCCTCTTCAGCCTCCAGGGGCTTGGCGAAATAATAGCCCTGGCCGGAGGCACAGCCCAGTGTTGCCAGCGTCGTCGCCAGCTCGACCGTCTCGATCCCCTCGGCGGTGGTCGACATGCCGAGCGCGTCAGCCAGGCTGAGTACCGCGCGCACGATCGCCACGGCATCGGGATCGCGCATCATGCCGCTGACGAAGCTCTTGTCGATCTTCAGGACGTCGATCGGCAGGCGCTGCAGATAGGCGAGGCTCGAATAGCCGGTGCCGAAATCGTCCATCGCCACGGTCGCATCCAGGGCCTTCAGCGCCTCGAACACCCGCGTGGCGCGGCCGGGATCCTGGACGATCGAGCTTTCGGTCAGCTCCAGGGTCAGCCGGTCGCCGGTGAGGCCGCTCGATTTGAGCGCACTCGACACCACCTCGGCGATATCGTCACGCGCGACCTGGATCGCGGACAGGTTGACGCCGACATAAAGCGGCAGCTTCTCGCCGCTCCTCTGGTCCCACTCGGCCAGCGTCGCCGCCGCCTTGTCCATTGCCCAGCGGCCAAGCTGCAGGATGAGGCCGCTCTCCTCTGCCACGGGGATGAACTCGGACGGGCTGATCTCGCCGCGGTCGTCGTGGCTCCACCTGGCCAACGCCTCGAAACCCGCCACCTCGCCCGACTTCAGGTTGATGAGCGGCTGGTAGAAAAGTTTCAGCTGGTCCTTGTCGAGCGCCCGCCGAAGCTCGGTCTCGATCGAGAAGCGGCGCCGCGCCGCGCTCGCTTCCTTGGGCTCATAGACCTGCGGCTTGCCCGCCGCCTTGGCCTGCTTGACCGCGAACTGCGCGTTGCGGAACAGCTCTTCCGCATCCTGCTTGGTGTGCATCAGCGCGACGCCGATCGCGCATTCGACGCGGATTTCCATCTCGGACAGCTTGAACGGCGTCGACATCACCTGCTGGATGCGCTCCGCCGCGGCCAGTGCGTCGGTCACGCCGCGCTTCAGCCCGACCAGGATGCCGAACTCGTTGCCGCCGGTCCGCGCCAGCACGTCGCCGCCGCGCAATGCAGAGATCAGCCGCCGGGCGAAGGTGATCAGCAGCTCGTCGCCGGCCAGGCTTCCCATCGATTCGTTGATGCGGCTGAAGCGCAGCATGTCGACCACGAGCACCGCATATTCGCAGTCGCGCGCCGCTGCCTCGCCACAGCTCTCGATCGTCTCGGTAAAGCTCAGCCGATTGGGTAGGCCGGTCAGGCTGTCGCGCAGCATTTCGGCGCGAAGGTTGTTTTCCGCCTGGATCTCGATCGTCCGGTCGACCACGCTGAGCAGGCAACGCGGCGCGCCCGCGCTGTCGGCCATCAGCGGCGCCAGCTTCAGCTTCAGGAAGCGCCTCTGCGGCCCCTCCCCGTCGACATGGTCGATCTCGTCCGGCGACTTGGCCGGGTCGGCGAGGTAATCGCGGATGAAATCGCCCGCCGGGCTCGCCGCATAGCGCTGGAAGAATTCGGCGAAGGATTCGGGCTCGCCGCTGCACCCCGCCAGGTCGAAGAATTTACGGTTGAGCGCATGGACCCACAGCCGGTCCTGCTTCAGCCCGAACACGCCGGCCGCGATCGGCAGGGCGTCCAGCAAAGCCCCATCGTCCGCAAGTGCGCGGATGTCATGGTCTTCGTTCTGGGCCGCAGGGCGCGCGCCCGAAGGCGCGGCCGCGCGGTTAGCTGCAGCCTGCATGACCATGAGCGTTAAATGATGGAGGTTAACGCTTCGTCACGATTGCTCGTTTTTCGGTGCGACCGGCACCGCCTCGAACCGGTTGCTTCGCGGGAAGCCGTTGGGCGCGATCCTCCCGCTGGCGCCGCGGATTGCCCGCCACGGGGTCAGATCCGTCTCGGAGCGGATGCGCCCGCTCTCCCCGCCCAGCGGCCAGCTGATCCCGTCGGCAGCCACGAAGGCCATCGCGTCGGACAGGCCGCCGTCGCGGTATCGCTGCAGCTGCACGCCCGATCCGCGGCCGAGCTCGGGCAGCTCGTCCAGCTTGAACACCAGCATCTTGCGGTTCTCGCCGATCACCGCGACCGAATCCGCATTGCCGGCAACCGGCTTCAGTAGCGCGACCGTCGCCCGGGGCCTCAGGTTCATCAGCTGCTTGCCCTTGCGCGTCTCGGCCAGCACCGCCTCCCCGCTGGTCACGAACCCGCGCCCGTCGGACGAGGCGACCAGCAGCCGGCTGTCCGGCCGCACCACCAGCATGGCAACGATCTCGCTTTCCGCTTCGAGGTCGATCTGCAGCCGGATCGGCTCGCCGAACCCGCGCCCGCCCGGCAGCTTGTCGCCGCTCACGGTAAATACGCGTCCATTGTCCGCACCAATCAGGATGCGGTCCGTCGTCTGGGCATGGATCGGCCGTCCCCACAGCTCGTCACCCTCCCGGAATTTGAGCGCCTCGAATTCCGTTGGGGCGACATGGCCCTTCATCGCCCGGATCCAGCCGCGCTGCGACAGGATGACGGTGATCGGCTCCTTCTCGATCATCTGCGTCCAGTCGATTTCCGCGCGTACCGCCCCCGCCTCCGGCTTCAGCTGGGTCCGGCGCGGATCGCCGAACTTGTCCTTCATCGCGGCGAGGTCCTTGGTCAGCCGTTCCCATTGCTTCCGGGGGCTCTTCAGCAACCGGTCGAGCTGTTCACGCTCCTTGGCCAGGGCCCCCCGCTCCTTGTTGAGCTCCATCTCCTCCAGCTTGCGCAATTGGCGGAGGCGCATGTTGAGGATCGCCTCGGCCTGCCGGTCGGTCAGCGCGAATTCGGCGATCATCACCGCCTTTGGCTCGTCCTCGGTGCGGATGATCTCGATCACACGGTCAAGGTTGAGGAAGGCGATGAGGAAGCCGTCGACCAGCTCCAGCCTATCGTCGATCTTGCCGATCCGGTGCTCGGAGCGGTTGGCCAGCACCTCCCGCTGAAAATCGAGCCAGGCCGACAGGGCTTCCTTGAGGCTCATCACGCCCGGCGTACGGTTCTTGTCGAGCACGTTGAGGTTCAGCGGGAAGCGCGTTTCCAGCTCGGTCAGCTTGTAGAGGCTCTCCTCCAGCAGCGCGGCATCGACCGTCCGGCTCCTGGGTTCCAGCACGATGCGGATATCCTCGGCGCTTTCGTCGCGGACATCGGCCAGGATCGGCAGCTTCTTGCCCGCGATCAGCTCGGCGATCTGTTCGATCAGCTTGCCCTTCTGCACGCCATAGGGGATTTCGTGGACGACGAGATGCCAGCCCCCGCCCTTCTCCGCGATCCTTTCGATCCGCGCGCGCACGCGGAAGCTGCCCCGGCCGCTGACATAGGCCCGGGCGATCGTCTCCTCGTCCTCGACCAGCACGCCGCCGGTCGGGAAGTCCGGGCCCTTGACGATCCTGATCAGCTGGCGGTCGTCGACTTGCCTGTTTGGGTCAAACTTGGCCTCGATCAGCGCGATCGCTGCCTCGGCCAGCTCGGAAACGTTGTGCGGCGGGATGCTGGTCGCCATGCCGACTGCGATCCCGCTGGCGCCATTGGCCAACAGGTTGGGGAACATGCCGGGGAAGACCTCCGGCTCCTCCTCCTCGCCATTATAGGTCGGGCGGTAGGCGACCGTGCCTTCGTCCAGCCCGTTCATCAGCTGGATCGCGACCGAAGTCAGCCGCGCCTCGGTGTAGCGGTAGGCGGCTGCATTATCCCCGTCGATGTTGCCGAAATTGCCCTGCCCGTCGACCAGCGGGTAGCGGAGCGCGAAATCCTGCGCCAGGCGGACCATCGCGTCATAAACCGACTGGTCGCCGTGCGGGTGATATTTGCCGATCACGTCGCCAACGACGCGCGCGCATTTCTTAAACCCGCCCGCCGGGTCCAGCCGCAACAGCCGCATCGCCCAAAGCAGGCGGCGATGAACGGGCTTCAGCCCGTCCCGGACGTCGGGCAGCGACCGCGCGGTGATCGTCGATAGCGCATAGACCAGGTAGCGTTCGGAGAGGGCATCCTTGAAGGGGACGTCAATTTCGGATTCGGGTGCGGTCTGCATCCCAAAGGCCTAGCCCCAATCGTCATTCCCGCGAAATGGCAAAATCCAGCGCTGTCCGGGGGACAGCGTGATTTCGCCATGGAACCCAGATTCTTCGTCATCCCGGCTTACGCTGCAATCCACAGCTTTCATGCTGGACTGAAGGTTAATGGCCGGAATGGGTGGAAAGCGGTCACTAGTTCACCAGCAACAGCGCGGGCGGGATCTTTGTCTTTTAGTAAGTTCAGACTTATAGCTTGAAGGCCGAGTTGCGGGGACATGACATGGCTTCCAAACTGTCAGTTGCGCTTTTGGCCAGCTTTGCTTGCGGAATTTCGATTGAGGCAGGCGCTGCCGAACCCATCAAATTCACCGGCACGACCACGGCCCACGGCGAACTCAGGAGGGACGTCCTTCAGCTGATCATTCCCTTTGGCGGAGCCGATTGCCCGATGCCATCGGAAATCCGGACCGGAATGCTGAACGCGTCGATGATCTCTCCGAACGCCAGTTACTATTCGCCCGCCCTCGGCATGACCTACGAGAGGTGGGACGTCAAATTTTGCGGCAAGACGGAAAGATTTCTCATCAAGTTTCTGCCTGACCCCCAGGGCGGCACTTTCCTGTCAGTGGAGCATCCTTATCCTGCCGATGCGCCTTCCGGGTTTTAGCGCGTGATCGATCGCGTTGTCCGCAATGGGTCGAAAGCGGTCATTAGCGATTTGGAGGAATTCGGGCTGAGGGCAGGCTTGGGCGTTCACATCCTCAACCCGAACCTCGGCCCGGCCCACACCATCAGCCCATAGAGCACAACCGTAAGCGCGCACCCCGCGGCCAGGCTGGCCCAGAACCCAAACCCGTTCCGCAGCATCGCCGGTATGAGCAGGAACATCGGCAGTGACGGGAGCACGAACCAGAAGGTCGCCTCCGCATGCGCCGCCATGTTCGCCGCGTCCGGCTTGTCGCGCCACAGCCAGATCATCCCCAACACACTGACCAGGGGCAGCGAGGCGATCAGCCCGCCAATTCCGGGATAGCGCTTCGCCACCTCGGAGATGATGGCGATGAGGATGCCGGACAGCGCGGCCTTGATGAAGAGGTAGAGCATCGGGGGATGCTGTCATGCCGCAAGCCGGGCGGCAACTAGCGCTGTTAACTTTCAATTAAATCAGCTATGGCGCCCGGCTTTCCAGCGACAAGGAGCCGGCGCATGGCTTCCGAGCGACCCGAATATTATCGCAGCCGCGCCGCCGAGGAGCGCGCTGCGGCGGCCAGCGCCCCCAGCCGCAGCATCTTCCGCTTCCATGAAGAGCTGGCGGCGATGTACGACCGGATGGCGAAGGAAGCGGAGCGGGAGGTGGAACTGGCCGACTAGGTTTGTCGGGTCACGATGCTCATTCGCCTACAGGCGGGCATGATTGTCAGGCGGCGTGCACCAGCTTGGGCTTCGGCACCGGCCGGCCCATTTCCTCGGCGCCCTCGATCCAGCAGGCAATCGCGTCGATCGCATTCTGCAGTGCTTCCAGCGCCGTTTCACCGTCGGACTTGCATCCCGGCAGCTCGGGAACGACCGCGAGCCAACCCCCGCCGAGCTCATCGCTTAGCGGTTTGACATCAATCTCATAGCGGTACGCATTCATTGGTCTGCCTCATACACTCGATCCAGGAATTCGACCAAATCCACGATGTACACGGCCTTGATCGGACGATGCGCCGGAATGGTTAAAATCTCGGCCTGGCTGGAATGCTTCACCTTGTAATGTGATCCCTTGGCGGGCGGTGTGCAAGCAACGCCAAATGCGTCACAGGCACGAATGACGTCCTCGATCCGCCAATCACGCGGATTGTCACGCATCCGCTCAAGCAACTTCTTCCCCCGCGCCACGACGGGATCGTTACGGGGTCGATTCAATACGTCAAGCCGGGCCTTTTCGCTGTCCTACACGCAACATCGATGGTACCGCGAGGCGGCCTCCCGGCTTTGCTTGCACTGATTGATTTCAGTGAACCGGGAGAAACCCATGAAATCGAAGATGCCCGCTTTCCCTGCACGGCTGCCCGACGGAGTCCGGTTGGATGCACTGGCACCCGCGCCGGCCGATCCCGCCGAAACGCCCATCATAGACTTCATCCCCGTTCCGCGCCGCCGTAACCGCCGCTCGGGCTGGACGGAGGAGCGGCAGCGCGACTTCATCGCCGCCCTCGCCCGCTGCGGCTGCGTCCGGGCAGCGGCGCGCCATGTCGGCCTGTCGCCCCGCAACGTATACCGGTTGCTCGACATGGAGGGCGCGGACAGCTTCGCCGCCGCCTGGGACCAGGCGCAGGACATCGGCCGGGCACGGCTCCAGGCGGACGCGCTGGCGCGGGCGATGACCGGTGCCTTCGTCCCGGTCTATCGGCGCGGGCGGCTGGTCCGGGTCGAATATCGCCGCTGCGACAAGCTGGCGATCGCGATGCTGGGCGGGGGCGACAAGGGCTTGCTCGCCCACAGTGGCGCCGTCAGCCGGCGCAACCACCGCGCCGATCTTCGCGCCGTCGATGCCGCCCGCGCCGAGGTCGAGCGCCAGCGAGAGGAGCAGCGGGCCTATTATGATGCCGAGCTGCAGGAGATGATCCGGCGCGGCGAAGAGCTGCTCCGCGCCCGCCGGCAGCCCCGCATCCGCAGCCTGTAAAGTCACACCGGACAGTCAAAATGACACCTCACCTTGAGACTTTTATGACCTTATGCCGGGCCACCGAGCATGAGCGCCCGCTTGCGTCGCACGCGGACGGCCCGCCTTCCCGCAATCTTATTTCGATAATCATCGAAATAATGCTTGACTTCGCTGTCGCCTTTTGTCATTTCGACATTTATCGAAAGGAAAACCGATGCGAATTGTCGACAAGATCCTTCGCGCGCTGTGGATCCGCTGGACGGCCGCACCGCCGGTCGCCTGCTGCCCCGGCTGCTGCGTCCATTTCGCGAGCTTCCGCTGATGGATTTGCACGGTGCCGTCGCCGCGCTCGCCGCGCTGTCGCAGGAACATCGGCTGGCCTTGTTCCGCCTGCTGGTTCAGGCCGGCGAGGACGGGATGCCGGCCGGCGCAATCGCGGAGAAGCTGGGCGTGCCCAACAGCTCGCTCTCCTTCCACCTCGCCCAGCTTCGCGGCGCGGGCCTGATCTCGCAGGAACGGCGGCACCGCTCGCTGATCTACCGCGCCAACTATCCGGCGATGAACGGCCTGATCGATTATCTCACCGAAAACTGCTGCGCCGGGGCGGACTGCTCCGCCGCAGCCTCCCTACCCTCCCAGGAAAGAAGGAAAACCGCGTGAAGCGCATGCATGTCCATGTCGGAGTGAAAAGCCTCGACGCCTCGATCCGTTTCTACTCAACCCTGTTCGGCGTCAGGCCGGACGTCACCAAGGCCGACTATGCAAAGTGGATGCTCGACGACCCGCGGGTCAACTTCGCCATCTCCGCCGGCCATCATGAGGTACAGGGCATCGAGCATCTCGGCATCCAGGTCGAAAACAGCGAGGAGCTGAGCGAGGTCTATGGACGCCTGCAGGCCGCCGACCGCCCGGTGCTGGAGGAAGGCGCCACCACCTGCTGCTATGCGAAGAGCGAGAAGAGCTGGATCGCCGATCCCGATGGCGTGGTGTGGGAGACGTTTCTCACCAGCGGCGATGCCACCGTCTATGGCGACAGCCCGACGCTGACCGCCGCTTCATTGAACGCGTCGAACGACACATGCTGCGCGCCGAAGATCGAGGCTCCGCAGCCCGAGCGCCGCAAGTCCTGCTGCTGATCGAACCGAAGGGGGCATCGTCATGGCCAAGGGCAGCTACAACGTCCTGTTCCTGTGCACCGGCAACTCGGCCAGGTCGATCCTGGCCGAGGCCATCCTGAACCAGCAGGGCATGGGTCGCTTTCACGCCTTTTCCGCGGGTAGCCAGCCCAAGGGCGCGGTGCATCCTGCCGCGATCGCACTGTTGAAGGAACTCGATTACGACACCGGCGGGTTTCGGTCGAAGAGCTGGGACGAGTTCGCCGCCCCCGGGGCGCCGGAGCTCGATTTCGTCTTCACCGTCTGCGACAATGCCGCGGGCGAGCTCTGCCCCGTATGGCCGGGCCAGCCGATGACTGCCCACTGGGGGATCGAGGATCCCGCCGCGGTGGAAGGCGATGGACAGGTGCAGGCCTTCTGGATCGCCTACAACCAGCTCCGGCGGCGGATCGAGCTGTTCCTCGCCCTGCCGATCGAGGACATTGACGAGCTGAGCCTCGCCCACCGGCTCAGGGACATTGGCAGGACGGCCGATCAGGGCTCGACAGTTGGCTGAGTCCGTCGCGCGGCGGCTGGCCGCTGAAGGCATTGGTTCCTTCTTCCTGTTCGCCGCGGTGATCGGCTCCGGCGTCATGGCCGAGGCCCTGGCCGGCGGGAATGTCGCTCTTGCCCTGCTGGCCAACACGCTGGCGACCGGCGCGATCCTGTTCGTGCTGATCGCGATGCTGGGGCCGGTATCGGGCGGCCACTTCAATCCGGCCGTGACCCTGGTGATGGCGGTCCGGCGCGAACTGGCGTGGCGGGATGCCGCGCCCTACATCCTTGCCCAGCTGGCAGGCGGCCTGGTCGGCGCCTTTGCCGTGCACCTGATGTTCGACCTGCCGATCCTCCAATATTCGGCGAAGGCGCGCAGCGGCATCGGCCAGTGGAGCGGAGAGATGGTCGCGACATTCGGCCTCATTCTGACGATCATCGGCACCGCGCGGCACCGCCCGAAGCTCGTCCCGGCATCCGTCGCGCTCTACATCACCGCGGCCTATTGGTTCACCTCCTCGACCAGCTTCGCCAACCCGGCGATCACCATCATACGATCGCTGACCAACAGCTTCGCCGGCATCGCCCCCGCCGACGTCCCCGCGTTCGTCGTCGCGCAATTGGCTGGAGCATTGCTTGCCGCGCTGGCCGCGCCACTGCTGTTCGACTTGCCGCAACCAGTGGAGGAAGGTCGGCCAGCCTAGGCCGCCGCCTCCAGCGGGTTGAGCTTGCTCTGCTCTATCTGGTGCAGCAGCCATTCCCGGAACCGCTTGATCTTGGGCACATTGCGCCGCTCCGGTGCGATGCACAGCCAGTAGCGGAAGCCGGCGGTCGCGGTGAGGGCGAACGGCTGGCATAGCCGACCGTCCCTCAGGTCGTTCTTCCAGAAGGCCGGGGTCAGCAGGACGAACCCTTGCCCGCCCATCGCCGCCTGGCCCTCGTCGGCCTGGCTGTCGAGGCGCAGCCCGGCCTTCCTCGGCCGGTCGGCTCCCTCGACCCCGGCGGCTTCGAACCACTGGTCCCACCAATAATCCTCGGGGCTGATCAATGGCATGTTCGGCAGGTCCTGCGGCTCCGGCGGGCGGCCGAGCTGCTCGGTCATCCGCTTCCAGAAGCTTGGCGCACACATCGGCGTGAAGTCGACCTTCATCAGCTCGACCGACACCAGGCCTTCCCAAGGGCGGGCACTGGCGCGGATCGCGACATCGGCATCGCCGGACTTCAGGTCGACCACCTTGTTCGACGTCGCCAGCCGGACGGCGAGGTCGGGATGCTCGACCTGGAAGCTGCCCAGCCGCCAGGCCAGCCACGTATTGGCAAAGGTGAAGGTCGTGGCGACCGTCAGCAGCGCCTCATCCTCCTCGCGGTGCTGGGCGAATGCCGCCTCGATACTGTCAAATGCCTGGGTCAGCTGCGGCAGGAGCCGGAGGCCGAGACCGGTCAGCCTGGCCCGGCCCTTCTCGCGCACGAATAGCGCCGCGCCCAGCCGTTCTTCCAATAATTTCACCTGATAGGAAACCGCGGCCTGCGTCATGCCCAGCTCATTGGCTGCGGCGGTGAAGTTTTCATGGCGGGCCGCAGCTTCAAACACCCGAACCGCGGCAAGTGGCGGAAGTTTTCTCATGGACTTGGCTTATAAGCTCTACTTATCAAATTCGTCCAGTCTTTCATTGGGCCGAACGGGGCAGATCCACTACATGGCAATCAAGCGCCGGACGGACACCCCCTCCCCATCCCGCCGTCCGGCGCAAAACATGGAGGCAATGATGCGCGACGAAATTTACGACCGCGAGTATCAGGCCGGACGTGATGCCCTGCATGACGGCATCGACCGGCTCCTGGCCGGCATCGACCAAACCTTTCGGTTGCTGACGGCGATCCAGTTCAGCGCCCCTTGGGCGCGCGAGGCCGACCGCCGGCCGGCGAGCTGAACAAGCAAGAAGGAAATGAACATGTATCGCAAGCCGTATCCCCGCGGCGCCAGCTCGCTGGCACGCGACTTCCGCTTGATCGGGCGGGCCTTTGCCGAGGCGTTCCACGGAATGTCATCTTCGGCGCGGCTGGAAAGCCGCTGGTCCAAGCTCCGCTACTGCGGCGAGCCCTTCTGACCATGATCGCCAGGCGTTGGCATGGCCGGGTTCCGTGCGACAAGTTGTCGGATTATCTGGAACTGATGGCGAAGGTCGGCCTGCCCGATTACCGGTCGACGCCTGGCAACCGCGGGGCCTGGTGCCTGTTCCGCCGCGAAAACGGGATCGCCCATGTCGAGATGTTCACCCTGTGGACCGACCTGGGCGCCATCAGGCGCTTTGCCGGAGACGAGCTCACCAAGGCAAAATATTATGATTTCGACCCCGATTACCTGCTCGAACTGGAGCCGGAGGTCGTCCATTTCGAAGTCATCGAGGGCTGACATCGAGGGTCAATTGCGCAAGAGGGGGCGGCTCGCCTATAGCCGCCCCCTCTTCTCGTAATTCGCCGGAGTCCCGCACACCCATGACCCGCCGCCGCCAGATCTACGAAGGCAAGGCCAAGATCCTGTACGAGGGGCCGGAGCCCGGCACGCTCATCCAGTATTTCAAGGATGACGCGACGGCCTTCAACGCGCAGAAGCGCGGCACGATCAGCGGCAAGGGCGTGCTCAACAACCGCATCAGCGAGCACATCTTCACGGCGCTGCAGACGATCGGTGTCCCGACCCATTTCATCCGCCGCATCAACATGCGCGAACAGCTGATCCGCCAGGTCGAAATCGTGCCGATCGAGGTCGTTGTCCGCAATGTTGCCGCCGGCTCGCTGTCGAAGCGGCTTGGCATCGAGGAAGGGACCCAGCTCCCACGAACGATCATCGAATATTACTACAAGGACGATGCGCTCGGCGACCCCATGATCGCCGACGAGCATATCGCCTGCTTCGGCTGGGCGACCCAGGACGAGATGAACGACATCGCCGA
>DASTOV010000006.1:0-3270 GCA_035720125.1 Sphingomicrobium sp.
GTGCGCGCCCCCGGCTGAATGCGAACGGTTGCCTGCTCCGGTTCGAACTTCCAGGGGAGCCGGGGGTCGATATTGGCATCAAAGCGAACGCCGATCTGACCGGCCACCGCACCCGGCGCGGCGTCGGCCTTCATCGTGGTGCCGCCAAAGCCGGTCACCTGGCAGAAGATGCGATAGAGCGGCACGGCGGCAAAGGCGAGCGCCAGCATCGCCAGCCCGAACAGGGCGGCGCGAACGCCCACGGCCCGGTTCTTCTGCGCGAGGCTGTTCATTGGTTCACGGTCATCTTGGCGATGGTGATGGCGAACATCAGCACCACGAACAGGACGAGCAGGATGGCCGTGATGCGCGCCCGTTCGCGCTGCCGCTTGCGAATGATTTCGTCTTCGGGCTGCGGCATCAGATCATCCAGCGATCGATCACCAGCGCGGCGAACAGGCCGAACAGGTAGAAAATGGAGAAGGCGAACAGCCGCTTTTCCGGACCCATCGCCTTTGGCTCGGTCGCCTTGTTGGCGAAAACGGCGAATGCCAGCACAAGAAAGATGCCGCTGAGCACCGCCGAGGCGGCCCCATAAATCCAGCCGGTGAGGCCAAGCGCCCATGGCGCGATCGCCGCGGCAATCATCGGCAGGGTATAGAAGAGAATGTGGCGGCGGGTGCTGTCGATCCCTGCCACCACCGGCAGCATCGGCACGCCGGCACTGGCGTAATCGCTGCGCACGAACAGCGACAGCGCCCAGAAGTGCGGGGGCGTCCACAGGAAGATGATGGCGAACAGCAGCAGCGGCAACGCCGTGACATTACCCGTCACCGCCGCCCAGCCGATCAGCGGCGGGAAGGCGCCGGCAGCACCCCCGATGACGATGTTCTGTGCGGTCCGGCGCTTCAGCCAGACCGTGTAGACGAGCACATAGAAGAGGATGGAAATCGCAAGGACCGCCGCCGCCAGGTGATTGGTGGCAAGGTCCATCAGGATGACCGAGAAGACCGCCAGCCCGACGCCGAAATGAAGTGCTGTCTGGCGGCTCATCCGCCCGGCCGGCAGCGGGCGATTGGCCGTCCGCTTCATCTTGGCGTCGAGATCCGCTTCATACCATTGGTTGAGCGCCCCGGCCGCGCCCGCGCCCAAGGCAATGCACAGCACGGCAGTGAACCCCAGAACCGGATGGAGCGGCCCCGGCGCGGCCAGCAGCCCGCAAAGGCCGGTGAACACCACCAGGCTCATGACGCGCGGCTTGGTCAGCGCGAGAAGGTCGCGCCAATCGGCCGGCGGCTGCTTTTCATGTCCAATGGGGACGCTGGTCACGCCGGGCCCTATAGGCAGTCGCGCCGCAACAGGAAAGTGCCCGTTGGCAGGCACTTGGTGCGGATTGCCGGTATCGGTCGGCCTGGCTTCGTGCCAGAATGGGCCGCAACCATGGAATTCCCGGTTTACCCTACGGCAATTCTCCTGTTGAACCCGATGATGGCGATGGGGAATTATCCCTAGCTTAAAACCGCAATATCGCACCCTTCTTGCCGGCGTTAGCCTGGCGAAACGGGAGAGCCGAATGGCATTCGCTGTGCAACTGCAGGATTCGCTTCGGAGGCGGGAGCGCCGGGTCGCCGGGGAGTTCGCGGCGGGCGACAGCCTGGAGGCCGTGCTCGGCAGGCACTTGCTGGCGGTCGAAGCTTCTGCGGAAACGGAACTGATCACGTCGATCCTGCTCCTGGACGAGACCGGCAGGCGGCTCTGGCATGGCGCTGCGCCCAACCTTCCAAGGCAATATTGCGAGGCGATCGACGGCAGCGAAATCGGCCCTGCCGCAGGATCGTGCGGGACCGCGGCCTACACCGGCCGCGCAGTCTATGTGACGGATGTGGCGACCGACCCGCTGTGGGAAGACTATCGCGACCTGGCCTTGCCGCACGGGCTTCGCGCCTGCTGGTCGACGCCGATCCACGATCCGGCGGGAGCGGTCATCGGGACCTTCGCGGTTTATCATCCGACCCCGCGGAGTCCGACGCCCGACGAGGTCAGCGCGATCCGGCTGATTACCGATCATGTCGCTCAGGCAATCCTGTGGAGCCGTGATGCAGGCGACGGACAGCCGCGCGCCGACAGCCGCGTGGAGCAGGCCGGCAAGGGCAAGCTGAAGCTTGTCGACGGCGCGGATGGTAGCGAGAATGGCGACGAGCCGGGTCGGCGGACCGCCGACCGTCTGCAATTCTATGCGACAAGGCTCGACCGTTACGCCGAACGGGTTGAATCCCCACGTGTCGCCAGGGCGCTCAGAGCGCTCGCGGCCGATTGCCGCAGGATGGTGGAATCGCTCGCTGCCGGGAGGAAGCGGGACTAAGTCCAGCGACAACGCCTGGGCGGAGTCCCGGCCACTATCAGAAGCTCAAGCGATGTGCGCCGGCGCGGTGTGAATCCGCGCTGTCGCTCGGCCTGGCCGTTCCGGCCCTCCGCTCGGTGCCTCAGTCGATCTTGGGCAGGGTTTCGAACTGGTGATACGGCGGCGGACTGGACAGCGTCCATTCCAGCGTCGTCGCACCCTCGCCCCAGTAATTGTCGGGCGCCTTCTTACCCGCCAGCAGCGACCAGGCCATGTTGATGAAGAAGATGCCCATGCCGGCGATGGTGATCATGTAGCCAAGCGTCGACAGCTGATTCCATTCCGCATAGGCCGGTGAATAGTCGGGGATGCGGCGCGGCATGCCGTCGAGGCCAAGGAAATGCTGCGGGAAGAAGATCAGGTTCACGCCGACGAACATGACGATGAAGTGCAGCTTGCCGAGCAGTTCGTTGTACATCTTGCCGGTCATCTTGCCGAACCAATAGTACCAGCCGGCGAACAGGGCGAAGACCGCGCCGAGGCTCAGCACATAGTGGAAGTGCGCGACCACATAATAGGTGTCGTGCATGTAGTTATCGACGCCGCCGTTGGCGAGCACGACGCCGGTGACGCCGCCCACCGTGAACAGGAAGATGAACCCGATCGCCCATAGCATCGGCGTCTCGAAACTGATCGAGCCGCCCCACATGGTCGCGATCCAGGAGAAGATCTTCACGCCGGTCGGCACGGCGATGACCATCGTCGCGGCGGTGAAGTACATCTTGGTGTTCACGTCCATGCCGATGGTGAACATGTGGTGGGCCCAGACGACAAAGCCGACCACGCCGATCGCGACCATGGCGTAGGCCATGCCGAGATAGCCGAACACCGGCTTGCGGCTGAAGGTGGCGATGACCTGGCTGACCATGCCGAAGCCCGGCAGGATCATG
>DASTOV010000007.1:0-3178 GCA_035720125.1 Sphingomicrobium sp.
GCCATAGTGACGGAGTGACTAGGGGAGCACGAAAGCAACCGAGGTAGACCTATGACAGACGCCTCGATCATCGAGGAAGAGCAGGAACTCCACGACCCGCAAAGCTTCCTCACGCGATATATTTGGTGTCAGGACCATAAGGTCATCGCGATCCAGTACTCGGTCACGGCGATGGCGGTCGGGCTGGTGGCCCTGGTGCTGTCATGGTTCATGCGCCTGCAACTCGGCTTCCCGGGCGTCTTCGAATTCATCGACGCGGCGGCCTATTCCCAATTCGTCACCATGCACGGAATGATCATGGTGATCTACCTGCTGACGGCGTTGTTCCTCGGCGGCTTCGGCAACTATTTGATCCCGCTGATGGTCGGCGCGCGCGACATGGTGTTCCCCTATGTGAACATGCTGAGCTACTGGGTGTATCTGCTTTCGGTGCTGATCCTCGTGTCCAGCTTTTTCGTGCCCGGCGGGCCCACCGGGGCCGGCTGGACGCTCTACCCGCCGCAGGCCATCCTCGAAGGCACGGCGGGATACGACTGGGGCATCATCCTGATGCTGGTCTCGTTGGTCGTATTCATCGTCGCCTTCACCATGGGCGGCCTGAACTATGTGACCACGGTGCTCCAGGCGCGCACCACGGGCATGACGATGATGCGCATGCCGCTCACGGTATGGGCCATCTTCACTGCGAGCATTCTCGGGCTCCTGGCCTTCCCGGCGCTGTTCGTCGGCGGCGTGATGCTCTTGCTGGACCGGGTCGCCGGCACGAGTTTCTTCATGCCGGTGCTCGTATCGATGGGTGAGCCGCTCGCTTACGAAGGCGGCAGTCCGCTCTTGTTCCAGCACCTGTTCTGGTTCTTCGGCCACCCGGAGGTCTACATTGTCGCCCTGCCTGCCTTCGGCATCGTCTCCGACCTGATCAGCACGCATGCGCGCAAGAACATCTTCGGCTACCGGCAGATGGTCTGGGCGATTGTGGTGATCGGCGGGCTCAGCTTCATCGTCTGGGCGCACCACATGTATGTCAGCGGCATGAACCCGTGGTTCGGCTATTTCTTCGCTACCACGACGCTGATCATCGCCGTCCCTACCGCCATCAAGGTCTACAACTGGGTGCTGACGCTCTGGCGCGGCGATATCCACCTGACGGTCCCGATGCTGTTCGCGATCGCCTTTATTCTCACCTTCGTGGTCGGCGGGCTGACCGGCCTGTTCCTCGGCAATGTGTCGGTCGACGTGCCGCTGTCGGACACCTATTTCGTGGTCGCGCATTTCCACATGGTGATGGGGGTGGCGCCGATCCTGGTGGTGTTCGGAGGCATCTATCACTGGTTCCCGAAAGTCACCGGGCGGATGATGAATGACACGCTCGGGCGGTGGCATTTCTGGATCACCTTCCTCGGCACCTACGCGATCTATTTCCCGATGCATTATCTGGGCTTCGTCGGCGTGCCGCGGCGCTATTACAGCTTCGAGGGGATCGAATTCATCCCCGACTCGGCGCATGACCTGAACACCGCGATCACCGTGGCGGCGCTGGCCGTGGGCGCAGCGCAGCTTCTGTTCCTGATCAACTTGGCCTGGAGCTTCGTCTACGGCCGCAAGGCCGGCCCCAATCCGTGGCGGGCGAACTCGCTGGAATGGCAGACGCCGCAGACCCCGCCCAGGCACGGCAACTGGGGCCCGACCCGGCCGGTGGTGCATCGCTGGGCCTATGATTACAGTCTGCCGGGTGCGGAGGCGGACTTCCTGCCGCAATCCGTTGCGCCGGAGCGGGCGGCGGAGGGGGGCGTCGCGGAGGCGAGGGCATGAACCCCTTCAAGGCGCTCGCAGTGAAGCCTTGGCTGGCGGACCCGCGCCCTGCCGAGGAAATCCACAACGGTTCCGCGGGGCGTCTGGCCACGTCGCGGCTCGGACTTTGGCTGTTTCTCGTCGTCGTCACGGTCCTTTTCCTGCTGTTGACCAGCGTGTATTTCGGACGCATGGCCTTGCCGGACTGGGATCCCCTGCAGGAACCGCGGATCCTGTGGCTGAACAGCGGCGTTTTGATCCTGAGCAGTATCGCGATGGAAAGGGCCGCGACGAGCGCGCGGCGGCGGCAGATGGCGGGGGTGAGAGCTGGCCTGCTCGTGGGCAGCGTTCTCGCGGCCCTCTTTCTGGCTGGGCAGCTTGAGGCGTGGCGACAACTTTCCGCGCTCGGCTATTTCGCCGTGCAAAACCCGGCCTATGCCTTCTTCTACCTGATTACCGCTTTGCACGGGCTGCATCTTATGGGTGGGCTCGCGGTCCTGGCTGTTGCCGCTGACAACGCCTGGCGCAGCGACGATGCGGCGAGCATGCGTCGGATCGCCCGGCTCTGCGCCATCTACTGGCACTTTCTGCTGGCGGTCTGGGCGGTCATGTTCGGGCTTTTGCTCGCGGACAATAGCGGGGCGATCGACTTCATCGAATTGTGCCGCGGCCTTGCCGGGCGGCTAATCGGGGGTGATACGTCGAGCTATTGACCATGGCAGCGCCGGGCCGCCGGGCACGCGACGCGGCCGATCGTGGCTGGGGAGACCGGAAGTGGGACTGAGCGCATGGCGCATGAAACGGTAAGAGGCGCGGAACGGGCCGCCGCAATGCCCGCAGGATGGCGAGGCATGGCGGCGGACTGGTCGTCGGACCGGCAGGCGTTCAAACAGGTCCCGTGGGGAAAAGCCATGATGTGGATTTTCCTCCTCAGCGACACCTTCATCTTCGGCTGCTTCCTGACCTCGTACATGACCGTGCGCATGTCGACGCCGGTGCCCTGGCCGGACCCGAGCAAGGTCTTCGCGCTGCATATCGGCGGCACGGAGATGCCGCTTATCCTGATCGCCATCATGACCTTCATCCTGATCAGCAGCAGCGGCACGATGGCCATGGGCGTCAACTTCGCCTATCGCCGCGACCGCGGCAAGACGGCGGCGCTGATGCTGGCCACCGCCGCGCTCGGCGCGACCTTCGTCGGCATGCAGGCCTTCGAATGGTCCAAGCTGATCTCCGAAGGCGTCCGCCCCTGGGGCAATCCGTGGGGCGCGGCGCAGTTTGGCTCGGCCTTTTTCATGATTACCGGCTTCCATGGCTTCCACGTTTCGGCCGGCGTGGTCTATCTGTCGATCGTGGCTTTCAAGGTGCTGCGCGGGGACTACGAGCGCCG
>DASTOV010000008.1:0-6255 GCA_035720125.1 Sphingomicrobium sp.
TCCAAAGCGTGATAGTCTTCGGCATGGCTGCTAGTCACCAAATAGCGCCCCTGATCCTCGCCAAACATGTTCGGGATTAGCTTTGCCAAGGTCGGCCCATTAAGGCCGCGCACCATTTGCGGGCCGATCTCCTCGACGACCCATTCCGGTTCAATGTCGACACCCAATCCACCAGCTAGGGCCATTTCAGCAACAGCAACAAGCAAACCACCGTCTGAGACGTCGTGCACAGCTGTGACCAGGCCCTGATTGATGAGCTGACGGATCAATTCGCCGGTTTTCCGCTCAGCTTGCAGATCAACCATCGGGGCCGAGCCTTCAGAGCGGCTCCGACATTCCTTGAGCCACAACGATTGCCCAAGATGCCCGCAATCGCCGCCAATCAACCAAAGAGCCTCTCCCTCCGCCTTGAACCCAATCGTCGCCGACTTCTCCCAATCCTCCAGCAGTCCGACGCCGCCAATCGCGGGGGTGGGGAGGATCGCGGAACCGCCGCCGGTGGCCTTGCTCTCGTTGTAGAGCGAGACGTTGCCACTCACGATCGGGAAGTCGAGGGCGCGGCAGGCGTCGCCCATGCCTTCGAGGCAGCCGACGAACTGCGCCATGATCTCGGGCCGCTGCGGGTTGCCGAAGTTGAGGCAGTTGGTAACGGCCAGCGGCCGGGCGCCGACCGCGCAGAGGTTGCGGTAGGCCTCGGCGATGGCCTGCTTTCCGCCCTCGTAAGGGTCGGCGTAGCAGTAGCGCGGGGTGCAGTCGGTGGTGATCGCCAGCGCCTTCCTGGTGCCATGGACGCGCACCACCGCGGCGTCGCCGCCGGGCTTCTGCACCGTGTCGGCGCCGACCTGGCTGTCATACTGCTCCCAGATCCAGCGGCGCGAGGCGAGGTTGGGCGAGGCCATCAGCTTCAATAGGTCCGCGGCGATGTCGGTGCTTTCGGGGATGTCGCCGAGCGGCTTGACCTGGGCCCAGGCCTTGTACTCCTCACGGCTGAGGTGCGGCCGGTCATATTCGGGCGCCTCGTCGGCTAGCGGCCCGAGCGGGATGTCGCAGACCGTCTCGCCGTTCCAGGTGAGCTGCATTCGCCCGGTGTCGGTGACCTCGCCGATCACCGCGAAATCCAGCTCCCACTTCTTGAAGATCGCCTCGGCCTCGGCCTCGCGGCCGGGCTTGAGGACCATCAGCATCCGCTCCTGCGATTCCGACAGCATCATCTCATAGGGCGTCATGCCCTCTTCGCGGCACGGCACCTGGTTCATGTCGAGCCGGATGCCGGCTCCGCCCTTCGACGCCATTTCGACCGAACTGCTGGTGAGGCCCGCGGCGCCCATGTCCTGGATGGCGACGATCGCGTCGGTCGCCATCAGCTCGAGGCAGGCTTCGATCAGCAGCTTTTCGGTGAAGGGGTCGCCGACCTGGACGGTGGGGCGCTTTTCGTCGCTGTTCTCGTCGAAATCGGCGGATGCCATGGTCGCGCCATGGATGCCGTCGCGGCCGGTCTTGGAGCCGACATAGACGATCGGATTGCCGATTCCGGTCGCGGCGGAATAGAAAATCTTGTCGGTGTTGGCGACGCCGACGGTCATCGCGTTGACCAAT
The DNA here is from genome assembly GCA_035720125.1 of Sphingomicrobium sp. Lineage (GTDB taxonomy): Bacteria > Pseudomonadota > Alphaproteobacteria > Sphingomonadales > Sphingomonadaceae > Sphingomicrobium. The sequence continues at coordinate 1,597 of DASTOV010000008.1, forward strand.
ATGTTGCCGTCGTAGGCCGGGTCGAAATTGACCTCGCCGCCCACCGTGGGCACGCCGACGCAGTTGCCATAGCCGCCGATGCCGCTGACCACGCCGGCGATCAGGTGGCGCATCTTGGGATGGTCGGGCCGGCCGAAGCGAAGCGCGTTCATGTTCGCGACCGGGCGCGCGCCCATGGTGAACACGTCGCGCAATATGCCCCCGACGCCGGTCGCCGCGCCCTGATAGGGCTCGATGTATGACGGGTGGTTGTGGCTCTCCATCTTGAAGATGGCGGCCTGGCCCCGCCCTTGTTCATCGGGGCCGATGTCGATCACCCCGGCATTTTCGCCCGGCCCGCAGATCACCCAGGGGGCCTTGGTGGGCAGCTTCTTCAGGTGCAGGCGCGATGACTTGTAGCTGCAATGCTCCGACCACATCACCGAGAAGATGCCGAGCTCGACCAGGTTTGGCTCGCGGCCGAGCGCGTGCAGCACATGCTCATATTCATCCGGGCTCAGCCCATGCTCGGCAATGATCTCGGGGGTGATGCGGGGGGCGTCCAAAACGGTCATGCGCGGCCCATTAGCGACGATACGACGCTGCGGCTAGGCCGGTGGGCGAGTCGTTGAATTGCATCGGCAACAAAGCAGGTGAATAGACCGGGCTGGGCGGGGGACTCGAATAAGGAGACCACGAGAATGACCAAGCCCATTCCCGAAGGATACCACAGCGTCACTCCCTATCTGGTGCTCGACAAGGCCGCCGAGGCGATCGAATTCTACAAGAAGGCGTTTGGAGCCGAAGAGATATATCGACTGCCAATGGGCGAGAGGATCGGACATGCCGAAATCAAGATCGGCGACAGCTTTGTCATGCTGGCCGACGAGTTCCCCGACATGGGGCACCTTGGACCCAAGTCGCGCGGAGGGACGACGGTCAGCCTGCTGATCTATCTCCCCGATGTCGACACGGCTTTCAAAAAGGCACTTGATGCCGGCGCAACCCAGACCAAGCCACTCGAGAACCAGCTATGGGGTGATCGGATGGGGACCGTGACGGACCCGTTCGGCCACCAGTGGAGCCTGGCGACCCATGTCGAGGACGTCTCGGAAGATGAGATCGCGAGGCGGTTCGAGGAATTCCTGGCCAAGCAGAAAGAGGCTGAGCCGGCGTAACTGTAGCCGCCGAGCGTAACGTAAGCGGAGCGAAGCGAGCGTCGTTACGTCGAAGAGACGGCAAGGGGCGGCCAGCCTCGCGTTGCGAGGTCTGACGTCACGGGATTCACTCCCGTGACGGCCCCTTCGAAGTAATCTGCCCGTCACGCGAGTAAATCGCGTAACGTCGGTCCTGCCGGTCGCCGCCGCTTAAGCGGCTTACCGCTCAGGCTGGCCGGCCCGCGCTGTCTCTACGCGCTGCTAGGGATTGCTCCGCAATTGCTGCGCTGCGCCCGGCAGCATGGGCTTAACCCTTGCAGGCCTGAGCGCCCTTGCCCGGCAGGGTCAGCGTGACAGTCGTGGCCGTGGCATTGCCCTTCAGGACAAAGCCGCCTTCCGCCGTGAGGTCGGAACTGGCCGGCTGGCCTTCGACGGCCGGGGTCGGCTTGAGGTGCGTCTGCGCCTGGCCGTCGCCGTGGACATAGGCACCCTTGTCCTGGGCCAGCCAGTCGATCTGGACGAGGCTGTTGTCTTTGCAGCGGTAGGTTTTGCTGGCGGCGATCGCCGGAGGCAGCTCGACCGGTGCCGCCTTGGCCAGCTCATCCTTCATCGGATCGGGCTGCCCACCAACGACTTCGGGTTCGGAATTGCAGGCGGCCAGAGCCAGCGCGCATGCGGCGGTCAGAGTGAGCGTGCGAATCATGGAATCGCCCTTTGTCAATGAAATGGCTCCACGTAAAGCGTCTGGTCGACGAGCGTCGATTCGTTGCAATGGAACGTCGGGGCGCATAGGGTAAATCGATGAACCGCGCCCAGGGTGAAGAGCGGACGCAGCGTATCCGCATCGGACTGACCGGCCTGGCCTTCGTTTTCCTGCTCGTCCTGCTCGGAACCGCAATCAGCCGGTCAAGCGAGAGCGACTTGGCTCCCCCTGCCCATAATGAAGTGGCGACACCCAAGGAACCAAGCGAGCCGCTGGCCGAGATCGGCGCTGCCCCCGGCGCCACGCAGGCCAACGGCGTCGGGGCAGCGGCAAACTCCAACAGCCAGTGAATCGATGGGCGACCGGGGCGCTGGGCGCCTGTGCGGTGGTTGCGGCCCTCGCCGCCTGGGCGATCTCGGGACCGAGACACGAACCGAGTCCGCGACCGCAGGCTGAACGTCCGCCGCTGGCTCTTCTTACCAGCCTTCCGCTGATTTTCGGCGAAAGTTTTGGCCTGGAAAATGGCGGATCCGCCGCGCTCTCTAGTTTGGACGAGCGCTACAGGGTCCAGCCGATCGGGGTGGCCGATGCCGCAAGCCTCAAGAGCATGCGACTGCTGCTGATGGCGCATCCCCGCGCGCAGCCGGCTGAGGCGCTGGTCGATCTGGATGCCTGGGTAAGGGGCGGCGGCAGGCTGCTCCTGCTCGCCGATCCCAAGCTCGACTGGCCGAGCGAGCGGCCGATGGGCGACCGGCTGCGTCCGCCGCCGGCATTCGCTGACACCGGGCTGCTCGCGCATTGGGGGCTGCGACTCAATGCGCCTGAACAGAGTGGACCGGCCCGTCTTGGAGGCGGTCACAACCCCATCATCTATTTCTCGGCAGGTCGGCTTGCTTCGACAAATCCAGATTGCGCGCTCTCTCGTGCGAATATCGTCGCTGAATGCACGATCGGAAAGGGCCGTGTTACCGTCGTCGCAGATGCCGACTTCCTGAATACTGACGAGCTGAAGCGTTATGGCGGCATTCCCAAGAATCAAACGAGTGAGCTTCTTGAACTGCTTGGGGCGCTCGAATCCCGCTAAGTCCACGAGTCCCGGCCGATTTCAACAAGCTTATCCACAGGGTTGGTCATTGAGAACGAGGCAAGAACAAATCCTTAAGAGTTCGTAAAAAACCGTTGAAAATCCGCCACAGGGCATCGAATCCCACGAAATGGCATCGAAATCCATTGTATCCCGCACCCGGTTGAGTTACTCACATCAACTGTAGCGCGGGGCAAACCTGTTTGAGTCGGATCCAGGGTGTCGGGCGCACGCGATGGCGTGCACCCGCAAACGGGGGAGTCGTGCCGCGCCGAGGGGTAGGCAAGTGGCGCTAGAGCATTTGTTTCAAGGCAGTGCTTTGAACGCGGTGGACGCGAAGGGTCGCGTTTCCGTGCCTTCCTTCCTGCGCTCCGTCATCGAGCGCCGCGGCGACGCCCGGACCATCGTCCTTGCCAAGCATGACGCGTTCACTGCCTTAAGCGCCTACGACCCCGCCTACGCCGCGCTGAAACATGAAAAGCTAGAGCGACTTCTGGAAAAGCAGGAAACGGACCCCGCTGCCGAGCTCGACTATGCGCGCCGGACAATGATGGCCTTCGGCGCCACCGAGGAAGTCCCCTACGACTCTTCCGGCCGCATCATTGTGCCCCCGATGATGCGCCGGAAGGGTCAGCTCGGGGACCTGGCGCTGTTTGTTGGCGTCGGCGAGACCTTTCAGATCTGGAACCCACAACTGTTCCTGGCCGACCCCAATGTTCCCGAAGACATGAAGGATATTGCCCGCTTCCGGATGGAGGAGCGTGGCTTGTGATCCCGAAGCCAACCCATGAAGCCCCCCATCTTCCCGTGCTGTTGCATGAGGTCGTCGCGGGTCTCGCCGTCGTCCCCGGCGAGACCCTAGTCGACGGAACCTTCGGTGCCGGCGGATACACGCGTGCCCTGTTGGGGGCGGGAGCGGGACGAGTGATCGGCTTTGACCGCGATCCGGATGCGATTGCCAGTGGTCCGTCACTCGTCCCAGATCCCCGCCTGACCCTCGTCAACGAACGCTTCAGCCAGATGGACCGAGTGTTGGCCGACCGCGGCCTGCTGCCGGTCGACGGCATCGCGCTCGATATTGGCGTATCGTCGATGCAGCTCGACCAGGCTGCACGCGGCTTCTCCTTCCAGAAGGACGGCCCTCTCGACATGCGCATGAGCCAGTCGGGCCAGACTGCAGCCGAATTCCTCAACCATGCCGATGAGGGCGAAATTGCCCGCGTCCTCAAGGAATATGGGGAGGAGCCGCGCGCTCGCGCGGTTGCCCGCGCCATCGTCGCTGCCCGGCCGTTGACCCGAACGGCCGAGCTGGCGGCGGTGGTGCGGAGAGCACTTGGATTTCGCCAGGGCCAGAAGAGCGATCCCGCCACGCGTACATTCCAGGCGATCCGCATCCATTTGAACGCAGAGCTTGACGAGCTGGAAGAGGGACTCAGGGCTGCCGAGCGCTCGCTTCGTCCCGGTGGGCGCTTGGCGGTGGTCACCTTCCACAGCCTCGAGGATCGCATCGTCAAGCGCTTCCTCAAGACTCGCAGCGGGGATGTTCCTTCCGGTTCGCGCCATCGCCCGATGGCTGCGAAGGGTCCCGCCCCGACCTTCGAACAAGTTGCCAGGCCGGTCTCGCCGTCCGAGACCGAGCTGGCCCGAAACCCGCGCGCGCGCTCGGCGCGACTCCGCACGGCGGTTCGTACCGATGCGCCCGCGTGGGACCAGGAGAAGGCAGCATGAGCGCGCGT
>DASTOV010000009.1:0-9554 GCA_035720125.1 Sphingomicrobium sp.
GCGCGATCCGGCCAGCCGGTTCACCACGCTTTCGGTTCCGGGAGGAACGTTCGAGCACGGTGACCTGGCCGACGCGGAGGAACAGATCGCAGCAGGTGTATGGCGGCGGCATCAGATGCCGGCCTATCACCTCATCACCCCAGAGGGCGACGGCATCACCCTGGTCAACATCGGGGTCGGGCCCAGCAACGCCAAGACGATCTGCGATCATATCGCGGTCTTGAGGCCGGAAGCCTGGTTGATGATCGGCCATTGCGGCGGCCTTCGTCCCAGCCAGACGATCGGCGATTATGTCCTGGCCCACGCCTATTTGCGCGACGACCATGTGCTCGACGATGTACTGCCGGTCGAGGTGCCGATCCCGGCGATCGCCGAGGTCCAGACCGCGCTCTACAACGCGGCGCTTGCGGTCACCGGCGAGGACGAGGACAGCGTCAAGAAACGCCTGCGCACCGGTACGGTCGTCACCACTGACGATCGCAACTGGGAGTTGCGCTACACTTTGTCTGCGCTGAGGTTCAACCAAAGTCGGGCGGTGGCGATCGACATGGAATCGGCGACCGTCGCGGCGCAGGGCTATCGCTTTCGCGTCCCCTACGGCACCTTGCTCTGCGTCTCGGACAAGCCGCTTCATGGCGAGCTCAAGTTGCCGGGCCAGGCCAATGCTTTTTACGAGAGGGCAATTAGCCAGCATCTGCGCATCGGCATCGAAACGCTCGACCTGCTGCGCAACGAGGGCGACAGCCTGCACAGCCGCAAGCTGCGCAGCTTCGACGAGCCGCCACTGCGTTAATTTGGGGGCAGCCAACCCTCGGGCGTCCGATCCTCGATCCGCCCCAGCGGCGGCACCTTTGCGCCGGCCTTCAGATAGGCCTCGCTCGCTTCGACATCGACGATATTGGGATCGATGAGGTCGGTGCCTTCCTTGAAAATGGTAAAGTTGTCACCGCCCGTGCTCAGGAAATTGACGATTGCAATCCGATAGTTCGCTCCCGTCTCGATCGGCTTGCCATCCAGCTTCATCTCGACGATCCGCTGCCCCGACGGCTGCGACATGTCATAGGCAAAAAAGAAGCCCTGGCTCGGCTGGAGGATGCTCGGTCGCTTGAGCGTATTGAAGCCGCTCTCGAACTGCTGCTCGAGCAGCGCCTTCAATCGCGCGCCCGTCAGCGTCTTGACGACCAGGTTATTGCCGAATGGCTGCATCGCGAACAGCTGCCCAAAGGTGATTTCACCGTTACGGCCAGGGATGATGTCGGCGCGCACGCCGCCGCTGTTCGAAAAGGCGATCTGCGCGCCAAGATGCTTGGTCGCGGCCAGCTGGGCGTCGGCGATGAACAGGCCGCCCGTCAATTCCCGCGCTGGCGACCGCTGCCGCGTCAGCGGTCCATCGAGCGTGCCGACCACCCGCCCGGCAAGCGGTTCGGCGGCCTTGCCGTAGAGGCTCACGAGCGCCTCGGTTGGGGCGTCCGGCGGATATGCGGTAATGGCCGGCTGGATCGGCACCTCACCTGCTGTCCCGACGAAGGACTCACCCTGGACAATGACATTGTTCGCCTGCTGGCTCCGCAGTGTACCGTCCGGCGCAAAAGTCAGGCGGATATCGCTGATCAAGGTGCCGAACTGGCCGGCGCTGGTCAGCAGCAGCGGCGGGGCGCTCGCCCGCGGCCGCTCGCAGATATAGGCCTGGTGGGTGTGACCGGATATGACCAGGTCGATCTCGGGATCGAGCTTGGCCCGAATCGGCATGATCTCGCCGTCCAGATTGGGGCAGCTCTTGTCGTTGTAACCAGCCCCGGTACGTCCGCCCTGGTGGATGAGCAGCACGATCGCATTCGTCCCCGCAGCCTTCATCGCCGGGATCGCGGCATTAGCGGTTGCCGCCTCATCCTCAAAGGTTAGTCCAGCCACTCCCGCCGGGGTGACGATGGTCGCGGTTCCCTGCAGCGTCATGCCGATGAAGCCTATCTTCACCGGGCCAAACTCACGGATCACCGTGCCGGGGAAAAGCGTCGCGCCGTCTCCGCTGCGGACATTGGCGGCGAGAAATTTGAAGTCGGCGCCGTCGAACGGCTGGACCGCGCATGGCGCCCGCGTCGTGTGTTTCTCGCAGCCGCCGTTCTGCATCCGCAGCAGCTCGTCCCTGCCCCGGTCGAACTCATGGTTGCCGACCGCGTTAAGTTCGAGTCCGACTTCCTCCATCACCTCGATGGTCGGCTCATCGAGATATAGGGTTGAAACAAGCGGCCCGCCGCTGATCAGGTCACCGGCAGAAACGGTGATCGAATGGGGCTTGCCGGCGCGCAGCGCCTTGGCCGCGCTCGCAAGGTACGACGCGCCGCCGGCCGGCACCTTGACCGGCGTGCCATCCGGCAACGTCGCGTCGATCGCTTGCCGGGGCGGCTCAAGATACCCATGGAAATCATTGATGGCGAGAATCTGCACTTCGATGGGGTCAGTCGTCACAGGACGCGGCGTTGTGGCGCACCCGGCGAGAACAAATGGCAAGACCGCAAATGTAAACCTGTTCATCACGCGCATCCCATCATGGCGAGCGATGCGAAGCAATCCAGCCTCGATTGCCGCGTCGCATGCGGCTCCTTGCAATGACGCCGAGGCTTGTCGAGCGAATTTGAAGTCTTCATGACCAACCCCATGACCGACGAACAACTCATCGCCGCCGCGCGCGAAGCCGCGCTATCGGCCCATGCACCCTACTCCCGCTTCTCCGTCGGCTGCGCGATCGAGAGCGTCGACGGCGCGGTGGTAATCGGAGTCAATGTCGAGAATGCCTGCTATCGCCTTGGCGTCTGCGCGGAGCAGGGCGCGCTCAGTGCTGCCCATCTCGCCTTCGGCCTTGGCAATGTCGCGCGGATCGCCGTCGCCGGTGGCGACGGCTCGGGCGAGGCCCTCGCCGGCGACATCGTCTGCACTCCCTGCGGCGGCTGCCGCCAGGCGATCTACGAAGCCTCCTGCCTGTCCGGCCGCGACATCGAGATCATCTGTTCCAATGGCGAAGGCTCGGCGGTCGAGCGGCACCGCATCTCGGCCCTCTTCCCGCACGGCTTTGGCCCGGCCAATTTGAAGGATGCGGGCTAAGCGTTTCCCTATTTCAGCTTAATCTCTCTCAATCGCTCCTGGAGATATTCGTCGGCGGTGATCGGCGGCCACTTCGGCTGCTCGCCTGGCGGGACGGTGCCCGGCAGAGCTTCGATCAGGAAATCGGAGCGAAAGTGAAGGAAAAAGGGCATGGAATAGCGCGCATGGCTGGCCCGGTCGGGCGTCGGGTTGACTACGCGATGGCTGGTCGAGCGCAGATAGCCATTGGTCAGCCGTTGCAGCATGTCGCCCATGTTGATCACTAGCTCGCCCGGCTTGGGGCTGACCGGAATCCAGCGGCCGTCCTTGGTCTGAAGCTCCAGCCCCGCTTCCTCGGCGCCCAAGAGCAGCGTGATGGTGTTGATGTCCTCATGCGCGCCGGCGCGGATATGATTGCCGGTGGGCTCGGTCTGCGCCGGGTAGTGTAGAAGGCGCATCACCGAATTGCCGTCGCGGACCGTATCGACGAAATAATCGTCTGGCACCTTCAGGAAGCGCGCGATCGCGGACAGGATCTTGAGGCCCGAGCGATCGAACGTGTCATAGAGTTCCAGGAACGTGTCCTTGAAGCTCGGGACTTCCGACGGCCAGACGTTGGGCGGCATACTTGATTCATATTTGTGGCCGGCGGGAAGTTCGCGGCCGACATGCCAGAATTCCTTAAGATCGTGAGCCTTGTTGCCCTTGGCGGTCTCGATCCCGAACGGCGTGTAGCCGCGCGCCCCACCTTTCCCTTCCAGGAAATACTTCATCTTCACGTCTTCAGGTAAAGCAAAGAATTGCTTGGATTTTTCCTCAGCGCGGTCGATCAGCTCCTGCGGGATGCCATGGTCGCGGATGATGGCGAAGCCATATTCGACGAAGCTGTTGCCCAGTTCCTCGGCGAAGCCCTGCGGGTCCTTGTCAGCGTCGAGCAGCGAGACAGAGGCAACGGTATCGCTGGTGATTACGTCGGTCATGGGATGCCTAATAAATCAATGCATTCAAATCGTCATCCCGGGCTTGACCCGGGATCCGCCTTTGCCTTTCCGCCAGCAAAGACAGGCAGACCCCGGCTCAAGGCCGGGGTGACGGTCACGGTATCATCAGCCCCGCAAGCGCGGCGCTCATCAGGTTGGCGAGCGATCCGGCGAGCAGCGCGCGCAGCCCGAGCTTTGCAATCATCGGCCGCTGGTTGGGCGCCAGGTTCCCCGTCACCGCCATCTGGATCGCGATCGACGAGAAATTGGCGAAGCCGCACAAGGCAAAGGTGACAATCGCCCGGCTGCGGTCGCTAAGTGCAGCGGCGGGGCCTGCCGCATTGCCGAGGTCGATGAAGGCGACGAATTCGTTCAGGACGATCTTGGTGCCGAACAGTCCGCCGGCGACGCCGGCCTCGCTCCACGGAATGCCGATCAGGTACATGACCGGCGAGAAGATCAGGCCGACGATCGCCTGGAACGACAGGTCGGGCCGACCGAACCAGCCGCCGATACCGCCCAATATGCCGTTGGCCAGCGCGACCAGCGCGACGAAGGCCAGGACCATCGCACCGACTGCGACAGCCAGCTTCACGCCCGTCTGCGCGCCCTGGGCGGCGGCCATGATGATGTTGGCAGGCCGTTCGCCTTCCTCGAAGGTGTGAACCTCGATCTCGTCCTCGGGCGCGGCATGTGCCGTATCCTCCGGCTCGTCGGGCATGATCAGCTTGGCCATGAAGATTCCGCCCGGTGCCGACATGAAGGCGGCGGCGAGGAGGAACGGTAGATACTCTTCGCCGAGCAGCCCGGCGTAGGCGGCGAGGATCGTGCCGGCGACTCCGGCCATGCCGACGCTCATCAAGGTGAACAGGTGACTCGGCGGCAGCGCGGGAAGATAAGGGCGCACGACCAGCGGGCTTTCCGACTGGCCGACGAAGATGTTGGCGGCCGCGCCCAGAGATTCGACCCGGCTCACTCCCGTCACCCAGCCGATTGCGCCGCCCACCCACTTCACGATCCGCTGCATGATGCCGAGGTGGTAGAGGATCGCGACCAGCGATGCGAAAAAGATGATCACCGGCAGCGCGGCAATGGCAAAGGTGTTGGCCAGCGGATTGGTCTCGCTTGGCCCGAACAGAAATTCGGTGCCTTTGTTGGCGTAACCAAGCAGCTCGGCGACACCGAAGGACATGGCCTCGATCGCCGCCCGGCCCCACGGCGTCTTCAGGACAAGGAATGCCAGCGCCGCCTGTAGTGCGAAGGCCGCACCGACGACGCGAAGGCTGATCGCCTTGCGATTCGATGAAAATGCCACGGCAATGAGGATGATGGCGGCGATTCCTGCCAGCCCGAGCAGATATTGGTTCATGAAGAAAGCCGCCCTCCCCCGGACGCCATTACCAGGTAACGCCTTGTTCCGCGTTTTTCGCCGCTTCGTCCAGTAGGTCCAGCGCCTCGGCCGGTGTTTCGGCCTTGAGCAGCTGCAGCCGCCGCGACTGGCTGAGGAAGCCGCTGTCGCGCACATGGTCCATGAAGGTGGCGAGGCCATCCCAGAAACCATTCACGTTGAGCAGGCAAAACGGCTGCGCATGATAGCCCAGCGCGTTCCAGGTCCAGGCTTCGAACATTTCATCCAGGGTGCCGATGCCGCCCGGCAGGCAGACGAAGCCGTCGCAAAGCTCAGTCATCTTCGCCTTGCGCTCGTGCATGTTGGCGACAGTCGTAAGCTCAGTCAGCCCGGTGTGCGCCACCTCGTGATCGACCAGCGCCTGCGGGATGACCCCGTAAACCTTGCCGCCCGCATCCAGCATCTCGTCGGCAATGATACCCATCAGCCCGAGCCGCCCGCCTCCGTAGACCATATCGATACCACGCGACGCCATTTCGCGGACGAGGGCTCGTGCCATGCCGGCAAAGGCCGGGTCGGAGCCTGGCGCCGAACCGCAGTAAACCGCAAGGCGTTGGATCGTCATAGCTGGACCAGCTTCCTCAAGTCTGTGAGCGGACGCGCGCCGTAATGCTGGATCACCTCGGCTGCGGCAATGGCGCCGGTCCATAAGCAGCGTTCCAGGCCGGCACCCTTGCATTGGGCCGCCAGGAAGCCGGCGGCGAACAGATCGCCCGCTCCCGTCGTGTCGACGACTTCGCTGACCGGCGCGGCGGGAATTGTGATGCGGGTCCCGTTCTCGATTGCGATTGCCCCGTTCGGACCGCGCGTGGTGACGAGGGTGGGAACCTTGGCCTGCAGTTCGGCAAGCGCGGATTCAAGGTCGGTGCGGCCGGTAAGCTGAAGCGCTTCATCTTCGTTGGCGAACAACAAATCCACCCCGCCGCTGTCGATCATCCGGCCGAAGCTGTCCTTGCGCCCGGCGATACAGACGCTCTCACTCAAGGTGAAGGCAACCTTGCGCCCCGCCGCATGGGCGATGTCGATCGCCTTCATCATCGCGGCACGCGGCTTGTCTGGTCCGAACAGATAACCTTCCAGGTACAGGATCGACGCCGAGGCAATCAGCGACGTGCTCAGCACCTCCTGGCTCAATTCATGGCTGGCGCCCGGTGAGGTATTCATCGTCCGCTGCGCATCGGGCGTCACCAGGATCAGGCAGCGGCCGGTAGGCGGCCCTCCGATCAATGGCGGCGTGTCGAACCGGACTCCGAGCGCGTGCATGTCATGCTCGAAGATGAGACCAAGCTGGTCTTCGGCGACCTGGCCGATAAAGGCCGCCGTCCCTCCCATCGCGGCGACCCCCGCCATCGAATTGGCAGCCGAGCCGCCGGACATCTCGCGCGCAACACCCATTGCTGCATACAGCTTGTCCGCTTGTTCGGGCGTCAGCAGCTGCATCGATCCCTTCGGGAGATTGTGCCGCCGGATGAAGTCATCGTCGCAGTCGGCAATGACGTCGACGATGGCATCGCCCATGGCAACGATGTCGAGGGAAGGCTGGGTCACAGGGCAGCGCGCCTAGCCGCCCTGGATGCAAGCGGTCAACCGAGCCGTCATTTCGGGGAGCCGAAGGCGACGCGACAATCCATTTCTCTAGATTGCTTCGATTCGCCCGCTATGACGAATGGGCTTGCGGCCGTCGCCGGAGCCGCTAGCAATCGCGCATGACTGACCAGGCCGCGCCCGCGACGGGCATTTCCCGATCCCTCTTCGCATTTGCCGTTTTCTACGGTGGCATGGTCTGCATCGCCGGCGTGCTGGCCAACAAGCAGGTGGCGCTTGGACCGCTTGCTGTCGAAGCCGGCATTTTCGCCTTTTTGATGCTCGTCACCACTTCCAGTGCCGTCGCCGAGCTCCATGGCCGCGACACCGCCAACCGGCTGGTCTTGCTGGGCTTCGTCCCGTTGATCGCTTCGACCTTGTTGGCCGTGCTTGTGCTCCAGCTGCCCGCGGCGCACGACATGCCGGCAGATCGCCAAAACGCATTCGCAACGATCATGGGATCGACGCCGCGGATCTGGATTGGCGGCATAATTGCCTATGGCATCTCGACCCTGCTGAATGTCGCCATCTTCAGCCGCTTGAAGGCTCGTGAGGGTGCTAAACTGATGTGGCTCCGGGCGGGTGTCGCCAGCGTCCTGAGCCAGATCGTCGACACGCTGATCTTCATCACGATCAGCTTCTACGGCGTGTTTCCAATCGCGAATCTTTTGTTGGGCCAGATGTTGGCGAAGGTCGTGCTTTCGGCCGTGCTGGTGCCCTGGCTGATCTATGTTTTCGTGGCGATCGGACGGCGCCTCGATTCTGCCCGCTGAAACCGTTTTCGTTGCCAAATCGCATCGGCCCGAGATTCAATTCCGCGGCCGTCACAAAACTGTAGCAATCCCCATGTCTAGCCACTAGCAGTTGCATAGGGGCGTGCGACGGGGTGGGATTTTATTGCAACGCAAGACGGAGAAAGTGACTGCCTCAACGGCGATTCACTTATTTGTCTAATTCGACCCTTAGCTGCCCGAGCACCTGAGTAACCGGGTCACAATTCAACGTTGGGGTCGATCGTGAAAAAACTGATTCTTCTTTGCTCGAGCGCGCTCGTTGCGCCCACCCTCGCCGTCATGGCGCCGATTCCTGCCATGGCGCAGCAGATTACGACCTCCATCCAGGGCAAGGTGACCGATGAGTCGGGCGCACCGCTAGGCAATGCAGAGGTAATCGTAACGGATACCCGCACCGGTGCGGCTCAGCGACTGTCCACCAACTCGCAGGGCCTGTTCAGCGCCGAGAATCTCACGACGGGCGGCCCATACACGGTCACAGCAACGGCCGAGGGACATCAGGGCCAGACCGTCGAGCAGGTCTTTACGAGTCTTCAGGGGGCTACCGAACTCACTTTCTTGCTGAGCGCCGTGACCGCCGAAGTGGCTGGGGAGACGATCGTTGTCACCGGCGCCCGGGCGCGGGTTACCCAGCTGGAAGTTGGCCCGGGCTCGTCATACGGCGCCGATGTCCTGCAGAACGTACCATCTTTCAACCGTGACGTTCGCGATGTCATCCGACTCGATCCGCGCGTCAGCCTTGATCGCGAAGATGCGTCTACCGGTGGCTCAGGCGCGGACCGCATCTCGTGCCTGGGTGGCAACGATCGCGGCAACAGCTTTACCGTTGACGGCATTCTCCAGAACGACGTTTACGGGCTCAACGACACCGGTTTTTCCTCGCGCAGCTCCACTCCGATTCCCTACGACGCAGTGCGCGAAACTCAGGTGCAGTTTGCCCCGTTCGACGTCGAGTACGGGCAGTTTACGGGCTGCACGATCAACGTTGTCACCAGGGGCGGTACGAACAAGTTCCATGGCGGTGCATTCTTCGAATATTCCGACGACGGCCTACGTGGAAATGAAGTCAAGGACCGGGATGTCGGTCCGATCGAACCGGACAAGCGCTGGGGCATTTCACTCAGCGGCCCAATCATCAAGGACAAGCTCTTCTTCTTTGGCGCCTATGAGCAGCAGAAGGGCGGATTCTCGCAGGACGTCGGTCCGGCGGGTGCGGGCTATCCCAATGAAATAGTGGGTGTGCCGATCGACGCTTTCGAGGAGATCACCGACACAATCCGCGACCTTTACGGGATCGACAGTGGTCCCCTGATCACCAGCCGGCCCTTCACGAACAAGCGCTGGTTCGGCCGCCTCGACTGGCAAATCACCGATGACCACCGCCTGGAAGCGACATACCAGCGCCTCAACGAGAGCACCGTCCAATCGGACGACAACGCCACCAGCACCTTTCCGCAGAATGCGGTTGGCTCAAACACCTTTTACTTCAGCGGAACCAAGTCGGACTATTATTCGGGCCGACTTTATTCGAACTGGACCGACCGTCTGTCGACCGAGTTGCGCTACTCGCACTCGAAAATCCGCGATCTCCAGGATCCCGTCGGCGGCGGCGAAGCCCAGGACGCCGATCCGATCGTCCGCATCATCGTCGGTGTAGATAATCCGGGCGTGGATGGTACGGTGCAGGTTGGTCCCGGCTTCTCGCGCTCG
>DASTOV010000010.1:0-2622 GCA_035720125.1 Sphingomicrobium sp.
GACGGTCGTCGAAATGCTCGACCGAGTGGTACCGGTGGAAGATGCCGAGGTCAGCGACTTCCTGCAGAAAAGCCTCGCCAAGCAGGGCATGACCCTGCTGACTTCGGCGGGCGTCGAGAGCCTCAAGGCCGATGCCAAAGGGGTCGCGGCCAAGATCAAGACCAAGGACGGCAAGGTGGAAGAGAAGCGATTCTCCCACTGCATCGTCGCGGTCGGGATTGCCCCCAACACCGAGAATATCGGCATCGAACAGCTCGGCATCAAAACCACCAAGGGCCATATCGACACCGACGCAATGTGCCGCACCAATGTCGCGGGCATCTCGGCGATCGGCGACGTCACCGCGCCGCCGTGGCTGGCCCACAAGGCGAGCCATGAAGGGATCATCGCAGTCGAGGCGATTGCCAAGGCCCTAGGCAACAAGGATGTCCACCCGCACGCGATGGACGTGCGCAATATCCCGGGCTGCACCTATTGCCACCCGCAGGTCGCCAGCGTCGGCCTGACCGAGGCCAGGGCGAAAGAAGTCGGGCACGAGGTAAGGGTCGGCAAGTTTCCCTTCATCGGCAACGGCAAGGCGATCGCGCTGGGCGAAGTCGAAGGCTTCGTGAAGACGGTGTTCGACGCCAAGACCGGCGAACTTCTCGGCGCGCACATGATCGGCGCCGAGGTGACCGAGCTGATCCAGGGCTACACCGTCGGCAAGACTGCCGAGCTGGTCGAACAGGATTTCATCAACACCGTCTATCCGCATCCGACGATCAGCGAGACGATGCACGAGAGCGTCCTCGCGGCATACGGGCGGGTGCTGCATATCTAACCGGTTCAGGGGGTAACAGATGCGTTCAATATTGCTGGCCATCACGCTGCTGGCCTCAAGCGCGGTCAACGCCGCGACGGTCGTCACCGCCGACCGCTATCTGGATGTCCTGACCGGCAAATATGTCGAGCATCCCGCGATCTTCATCGGCAATGATGGCCGCATCACCTTGATCGGCGATGCGCGGACCGTCCGGTGGGACACGAGCACGAAGCACATTGACCTGGCCGGCAAGACGCTGGTTCCCGGCATGATCGACATGCACGTCCATCTTGACGGGCCAGCGGACATCGGCGGCTATCGCGGGCTCGAGTTCACCGACAGTTTCTGGCAGGCGACCGCGGTAGGCCTGGCGAGGCAAATGCTGGACGCGGGTTTCACGACCGTCCGCAACGTCGGTTCCTCCTGGCGCAACGATGTCGGCCTGAAGCAGGCGATCGACAGTGGCTATGCCGTCGGACCGCGGATCGTCCCGGCCGGCTATGCGCTCGGCGCGACCGGCGGCCATTGCGACCAGACCTTCCTGCCACCCAGCCTGGAGAAGGCAGAGAAGGAGGAAGGTGTCGGCGATGGTGTCGAGGAACTGCGCCACCAGGTACGCCGCCAGCGCAAATATGGCGCCGAGGTGATCAAGGTGTGCGCCACCGGCGGAGTCTTCTCGCGCAATACCGAGCCGGGCCAGCAGCAGCTGTCCGAGACGGAGCTACGCGCCATCGCGGACGAGGCCCATCTGTGGGGGCTGCGCGTCGCGGCCCATGCCCATGGCGCGGACGGCATCAAGGCCGCGATCCGGGCCGGGATCGATACGATCGAGCACGCCAGCCTGGTCGACGCCGAGGGGATCAAGCTTGCCTTGGCCCGCAAGCAGCCCGTCTGGTTTTCAATGGATATCTACAACACCGAATATACCCAGGCCGAAGGCAAGAAGAACGGCGAGCTGGAAGAGAATCTGCGCAAGGACAGGGAGATCGCCCAGGTTCAGCGCGACGGCTTCCGCGCTGCCCATGCCGCCGGCGTGCGAATGGTTTTCGGAAGCGACGCGGGCGTGATGCCGCACAATCAGATCGGCCGCCAGTTCGCGACCATGGTCAACTATGGGATGACCCCGCTGCAGGCGATCCAGGCCGCGACCAGGAATGGAGCCGAGGCCCTGGGCCGCGAGCGAGACGTCGGCGCGATTGCCGTCGGCCGATACGGGGACCTGGTCGCGGTGACCGGCGATCCGGTTCAGGATGTTCGACTGCTCGAAAAGCCCGAGGCGGTGGTCAAGGGCGGGGTGCTGATCCTGCCGGCGCGCTGAACCAATTGTCGCGCAAGCTGTTTGGTTGCGGATGGCAAAGATTGACCGGGCCAATATCCGTCGCGAATTCGACCGGGCGGTCAACATGTCCGCGGCCGAACTCAGCGACTGGCTGGAAACCGATGAAAGCCGAAGGGTCGGCTGGAAGGGCGCGAATGGCATGGCGCGCGAAAGCATCGGCCATGCCAGCGGGCGGCGGATCGTCAAACTGCTTGGCAAGGAACCAGGTCAGCTGACCGAAGATGACTATATCCATATGCGCAAGGTCGTTGGCTTTGTGCGTCGGCACTGTGCGCAACGCCCGGCAAATATCTATACTTCCCGCTGGCGCTATTCGCTGATGAACTGGGGCCACGACCCGACAAAGGAGATGTAAGTGAAGGGCTATCACGACGACATCGAGCAGCAGACGACGGGCAATTCGGACTTCCGGCGCGTGCTTTACACGGGAGGCCACCTTCAACTCGTACTGATGAGCCTGCCACCGGGCTGCGATATCGGC
>DASTOV010000011.1:0-19801 GCA_035720125.1 Sphingomicrobium sp.
CAACGCGATCTGGATCTACGACGACACGGAGTTCGAACGCTTCGAATAGCCGCTCAAGACGTCCTCGAAAATTTGGAGGAAACGGTGAAGCACATTGTATCGGAAGCCAATCGAATGATCACCCCTCCACCATGCTGCGCATGGTCCCCCCCCCCTGCAGGGGAGGATTTGTAATGGACTTCATCTCGATCCTGTCGATTTTCGTGCTGGCCTGCTTCGTCGGCTACTATGTGGTCTGGTCGGTAACCCCGGCGCTGCACACGCCGCTGATGAGCGTGACCAACGCCATTTCATCGGTGATCGTCGTCGGCGCGCTCATCGCAGCCGCGGCGGCGGGGAGCGCCCAGTCGAAATGGCTGGGGCTAATCGCGGTCGCGCTGGCCAGCGTGAACATCTTCGGTGGGTTCGCCGTCACGGCGCGGATGCTGGCGATGTACAAGAAGAAGGAGCGCCGCGATGCATGAGGCCGCGGCGGTCCCGAGCTGGGTCCTTCTCGCTTATTTGATCTCCGGCGTCTGCTTCATCCTGGCGCTGCGCGGGCTGTCGAGCCCGGCCAGCAGCCGGCGCGGCAATCTCATCGGCATGGCCGGCATGGCGCTTGCGGTCATCACGACGTTGGCGACGCACGAGGTTGCTTCGCTGCCAGAGATCGGCGGGGCAATCGCGGTCGGCGGCGGCATCGGCTTGGTCACGGCCCGACGGATCCAGATGACCGCGATGCCGCAGCTGGTTGCAGCGTTCCACTCGCTGGTCGGCATGGCGGCGGTGCTGGTCGGCGCGGCGGCGTTCCTCAATCCTTCCGCCTTTGGAATTGTCGACCAATCGGGCGCAATCCTCGGTGTGAGCCGGATCGAGATGGGCCTCGGTGTCGCGATCGGCGCCATCACCTTCTCCGGCTCGGTGATCGCCTTCCTGAAGCTCAACGGCAATATGAGCGGCAAGCCGATCCTCTTGCCGGCGCGTCACTGGATCAACCTCGCCGTCGGCCTTGCGATCTTTTTCTTCCTGTACGGATTCTGGCACTCGCAATCGCCGATCGATTTCTGGACTCTAACCGCCTTGGCGTTCCTCATCGGCTTTCTGCTGATCGTCCCGATCGGCGGCGCGGACATGCCGGTCGTCATCTCGATGCTGAACAGCTATTCGGGCTGGGCCGCGGCCGCGATGGGCTTCACGCTACATAACACGGCGATGATCATCACCGGCGCGCTGGTCGGCAGTTCGGGCGCGATCCTCAGCTACATCATGTGCCGGGCAATGAACCGCAGCTTCATCTCGGTCATCGCCGGCGGGTTCGGCGCGGTCGAGTCTTCGGGCACCGCCGCAGCGATCGACAGGCCCTACAAGCGCGGCTCGGCCGAGGACGCGGCCTTCCTGATGAAGCAGGCCGACAAGGTCATCATCGTCCCGGGTTACGGCATGGCCGTTTCCCAGGCGCAGCATATCCTTCGGGAAATGACCGACCTGCTGAAGAAGGAGGGGGTGGAGGTCAAATATGCGATCCACCCGGTCGCCGGCCGCATGCCGGGCCATATGAACGTGCTGCTGGCCGAAGCCAACGTGCCTTATGACGAGGTGTTCGAGCTGGAGGATATCAACAGCGAGTTCGCCACTGCCGACGTCGCCTTCGTGATCGGCGCCAACGACGTCACCAATCCGGCCGCGAAGACCGACAAGGGCTCGCCGATCTACGGCATGCCCGTGCTCGACGTGGAAAAGGCTCGGACCGTCCTGTTCGTCAAACGATCGATGGGCGGGGTGGGTTACGCCGGCGTGGATAATGAGCTTTTTTATCGCGACAATACGATGATGCTCCTGGCCGACGCCAAGAAAATGGTGGAGGAAATCGTCAAGTCGCTGGGGTAGCCTGCCAAATGCCTTGGCGAAGCTGTTAAGGCCTTGGGTTAACGGTGCTTTCCCGGTAGTCTGACAATAGATTCGCATTCTGGGTTCAAGCCCCCAGCCGGAGCCCGGCGGGGCTTTGGGGTAAGGGGCTGCAAGTTGAAGAAACTCGGGATCATCGGCGGTGCGACCTGGGCGTCGACCGCGCTTTATTACGACCATATCAATAGAGGCATCGCCAGGCGGCTGGGCGGGCTGCATAGCGCGCGCCTGATCCTGGAAAGCTTCGACTTCGCCGAATATGGCGGCTTTCACAATTCCGACGACTGGGACCGGGCAAATGCCATGGTGGTCGAGGCCGCCAAACGGTTGAAGGCGGCCGGGGCCGACGGCTTGCTGCTTGCCTCCAACACGATGCACGAGGCGCATGCCGACGTGCGGGCCGCCACCGGCTTGCCGCTGCTCGACATCAGGGAGGCAACCGCTGCGAGGCTTGTGGTGGACGGAAGGAGCCGGATCGCCCTCCTCGGTACGCGGTTCACCATGACCGAGCCATTCGCCCGCGAGCCTTATGAGCGCGCCGGAATGGTGATCCACGACTTGTCGCCTGAATGGCGCATTGAGGTCGATCGCATCATCTACGAGGAGCTGGCGGCCGGGCGGATCGTTCGTGAGAGCCAGCGCAAGCTCAAGACGCTGATCACCGAGTTGGCGAAGCAGAAGGTTCAGGCGGTGGTGCTTGGCTGCACCGAGCTGGTGCTGGTAGTCGATACGCGCGCCAATGTGCTGCCAGTATATGACACGACCGCCATCCACGCCCACATGGCGGTTGATTGGATGCTGGGCGTGGAAGAGCAGGCCCGGGCAGCCGCCTAGCGCCGAGCCTCGAGCTCTCCTAAATCGGTGGTATGGACCGAACGACCGCCGGGCGGCCCGATCATCCAGGATCGGGCGACCGCTTCAATGAGGAGAAGGCGACCTACGCCCTGCGCGGGGCGGACGCACCTGACCTGGAAGCGGGCGTACTGGCGATCCGCAATGTGCTGAAGACGCTGCCGGCACGGCCTGGCGTCTATCGCATGCAGGATGCAAAGGGTGAGGTGCTTTACGTCGGCAAGGCGCGAGCGCTCAGGAACCGAGTGACAAACTACACGCAGGTCGCGCGGCTTCCGAAGCGGCTCCAGCGGATGGTTGCCCAGACCCGGTCGATGACGATCGTCACTACACGGACCGAGGCCGAGGCGCTGCTGCTCGAAGCGCAGCTGATCAAGCGCTTCCGGCCGGCGTTCAACGTCCTGCTGCGCGACGACAAAAGCTTCCCGTTCATCCTGCTGCGGGACGATCATCCGTTTCCGCGAGTGCAGAAGCATCGCGGCGCCCGGCGGGCCAAGGGGCAGTATTTCGGCCCCTTCGCCAGCGCCGGATCGGTGACGAGCACGCTTAACGCGCTGCAGAAGCTATTCCTTTTAAGAAGTTGTTCCGACAACTTTTTTGCCAACCGGTCGCGACCCTGCCTGCTCTACCAGATCAAGCGCTGCTCGGCCCCATGCGTGGGTCGCATCAGTGAGGCCGATTATGCCGAACTGGTCGAGGATGCGAAGCTGTTCCTGGCGGGCAAGTCGACTGGGGTGCAGGTGCGGCTCGGCAAGCAGATGGCCGAGGCGGCCGAGAAGCAGGACTATGAGCTGGCCGCCGTCTATCGCGACCGGCTACGGGCACTGACCTATATCCAGGGCAGTCAGACGGTCCATGCCGAAGGCCTGGGCGATGGCGACATCTTCGCACTGGCCTGCAAGGCTGGGCAGATGTGCATCCAGGCCTTCTTCATCCGGGGCGGGCAGAACTGGGGGCACCGCAGCTTTTTCCCGTCGCACACCAATGATGTGCCTGAAGAGGAAGTGCTCAGCAGCTTCCTGGTGCAATTCTATGAGGAAGTGCCGCCGCCGAGGCGAATTCTCGTCGACCGCGACCTTGCGGAGGGCGAGCTGATCGCCGTAGCGCTTTCGGAGCAGGCTGGGCGCAAGGTCGAGCTTTCGCAGCCTGCCCGCGGGCCAAGGCGCAAGCTGATCGAGCAGGCGCGGCGCAATGCCGAGGAAGCGCTCGACCGGCGGATGGCGGAAACCACGACGCAGGGGAAGCTGCTGGACGAGTTGACCGCGGTGTTCGAACTTCCAGAGCCGCCCAAGCGGATCGAGATTTACGATAACAGCCACATCATGGGCACCAATCCGACCGGCGCGATGGTCGTCGCGGGGCCCGAAGGCTTGCGCAAGAACGCCTATCGCAAGTTCAACATCAAGTCGGGCGTCACGCCGGGCGACGATTTCGGGATGATGCGGGAAGTACTCGCCCGGCGCTTCGCAAGGCTGGACAAGGAGGATCCGGATCGCACCGGCGGCGAATGGCCAGACCTGATGCTGATCGACGGCGGGAAGGGCCAGCTGTCAGCGGCAATCGAAGTAATGGAGGAACTGGGCGTCCATGATGTGCCGGTAGTCAGCGTCGCAAAGGGGCCCGACCGAAATGCCGGTCGAGAGGTGTTCCACCTCCCAGGCGGGCGCGAGGTGACGTTCCCGCCCAACAACGCGCTGCTCTTCTATCTCCAGCGGCTGCGCGACGAGGCCCATCGCTTTGCCATCGGCACCCACCGTCAAAAGCGAGCCAAGAGCTTGACCACATCCACGCTGGACGAGGTGCCGGGCATTGGGCCAAGCCGGAAGCGGGCGCTTTTGATGCACTTTGGCACGGCGCGGGCGGTGAAGGGCGCGGCGCTGGACGATCTTGAGCGGGCGCCGGGCATCAGCAAGGCGATGGCCCGCCAGATCCACGACTATTTTCATCCGCGCGGATGATGCGCTTTTCGACCCAGGCCATTGTGGTCGCGCTGCGCCCCCACGGCGAACATGGCGCGGTAATTCGAATGATCACGCCGGAACATGGGTTGCACGCGGCCTATGTGCGTGGGGCGAGGGGCCGGCGAATGCGGCCGATCCTGCTGCCCGGCAACCAGGTCGAAGCCGAGCTTTCCGCGCGAACGGCCACGCAGCTGGCACAGGCAAGCGTCGAACTTGTCCACAGCCGGGGACCGCTTCTCCAAGAGCCGCTTCCGGCAGCGGCGATCGACTGGGTCTGCGCACTTACCGCCACCGCGCTTCCGGAGGAGCAGCCCTATCCGCGACTCTACCAGGCATTCGACGGATTGCTTTCAGCCATCGAGGCCGCGCCCTCTGCCAGTGGGTGGGGTGCGGCACTCGTCAGATATGAGCTGCTGCTGCTGGCAGATCTGGGTTTTGGACTGGACCTGGAACGGTGCGCGGTCAGCGGCTCCAACGACGACCTGATCGCGGTCAGTCCGCGATCCGGTCGCGCAGTCAGCGCCGCCGAAGCCGAGCCCTATGCTGGCAAGCTGCTGCCCCTGCCACGATTTGTGACAAAGGGTGGGACGGCAGGCTGGCCTGAAATTCTCGAAGGGATGGCGCTTAGCGGCCATTTCCTGCTTCGGGACGTGATCACCGACCGGTCGGCTCCGGTAGCAGAGGCAAGGACCCGATTACTTGAGCGCTTGCGCCGGGCCGCAGGTCAGGCATAGCGTTGGCAATGGCCGAAACACTTGCCCTGCTGTTTCCAAGCGTTGCCGTTACTGGCGACCTGACCGTGCGCGTTGCAGTGAGCTTCCTGGCAGAGCAATCTGCGCCGGAGCAGGGACGCTGGTTCTGGTCCTACCATATCCGGATCGAAAATGACGGAGAACGGACTATCCAGCTGATGGAACGTTATTGGCGGATCGTGGATGGCCACGGCAACGTTCACGAAGTGAGGGGACAGGGAGTCGTCGGTGAAATGCCGGTGATAACGCCGGGCGACAGCTTCGATTATGTGTCGGGTTGCCCGCTCGACACGCCCGCCGGGTCGATGCAGGGCCATTACATTTTCATCGATGATGAAGGCGAGCGGATTACCGCCGACATCCCGGAATTCGCTCTGTTGTCGCCACTGGATGCGGGTGGCCAAGCCTAGCAATACCCCGTGCCGACGCTTGTCCAGGCGCCACGCGCGCGCTTGAGCCGGTCGGCAGCTTGTGGTCAGGGACTGACTATGGCTGGGCTGGTCGCGATTTCGTCTTTGCGTCCGAACTCAAGGCGTTGCGCCTGCATCCTCAGTTCGAGGCGGAGATCGAACGACGAGCGCTCCGATTGCTTGCGGCGCGGACCTATATTCATGCGCCATTGTCGATCTATCGCCGGATCTTCAAATTGCTGCCCGGGTGCATGGTGACATTGTCTGCGGCCGCGCTGACTCAGCCGCTCGATCGACCGCCCAATGAAGGCGCAGCGGGCGCACTGCGCCTCGATCGCTACTGGTCTTATCGACAGGTCGTGAGAGAAGGACTCGAGACCCCAATCTCAGACGAGCGCGAGGCCATCGAACAGCTCGAAACGGTGCTGGCGGCTACAATCAAGGAACAGTCGGTGGCCGATGTGCCGATCGGAGCCTTTCTGTCAGGAGGTGTCGACAGTTCCACGGTTGTCGCACTCTATCAGAAATATTCACCAACCACGGTCCGCACCTACTCGATCGGATTCGAAGAAACCGGGTTCGACGAAGCACAGTATGCCAGGGCCGTTGCCGATCATCTGGGGACGGTTCACCACGAGCATTATGTCAGCGTGCGAGATGCACAGGATGTCATTCCGTTGCTGCCGCACATCTATGACGAGCCGTTCGCGGACTCGTCGCAAATCCCGACCTATTTGGTGAGCCGTTACGCCCGGACCGACGTCAAGGTGGCCATGACAGGCGATGGTGGCGATGAATTGTTTGCCGGATATCGGCGCCATTTCCTGGCCCCGCGCTATTGGAGCCGGATAAGCCGGGTGCCGGGGCCGATCCGATCCTTTGTTGCCGGCGCCCTGGGCAAGATTCCTCCTTCAATCTGGAACGGAGCGGCAAGCCTCGTTGGGCGTGGCGATCACCCATTCCTTGCAGCAAGGATCCAGAAGGGGCTGCGGATTGCACAGTCGGCAAGGAGCTTTGACGACCTCTACCCGTCCTTTCTCGACGAATGGAGCCTGGAGGAGTCCCCGGCCATTGGGGCAGCCGACGAGGAGTTCAGATTCGATCTTGATGCTGCACCCCGTGCATCACCCGCCGTTCGGATGATGTATTGCGATGCCGTTTCCTATTTGCCGGGCGACATATTGTGCAAGGTCGACCGGGCATCGATGGCCGTTGGGCTGGAGACGCGTGTCCCGTTTCTCGATCATCGCGTCGCGGCGGTGGCGGCGCGCATTCCGATCGACTTCAAGGTACGCGGAGTTCATGGCAAGCATATCCTGCGCGAGATCCTGTATCGGGAAGTTCCGCAAGAATTGTTCGATCGAGCCAAGGCTGGTTTCGCCATTCCGGTAGGGGAATGGATCAAGCACGATCTCAGGCCCTGGGCCGAGGAGCTACTCGATCCCCAACGGATGGCGGGGGAGGGCTGGTTCGATCCGGCGATTGTCCAGAGGCGCTGGAAGGACCATCTCGAAGGGCGACGTGACGCAACCCCCGCCATCTGGGCCATCCTGATGTTTCAGGCCTGGCTGCGGGAACAGCGGCGACCAATGGCACTGGCAGCTTAAAGCTCTCCCATTTCCTGAAGCTGGTTGAGTCGGCCGAACAGCTGGGTGAAACTGCCAGCCTGGACTACCGAGCCCTCGTCCAGCATGAAGATTTTATCGCACCCCTGCACCGTGGAAAGGCGATGGGCGACGATGACAATCGTGCAGCCGTCGGACTTCAGCTCGTCCAGCGCACCAAGCACTGCGCCCTCGGTAGGTTCGTCCAGCGAGCTGGTCGCCTCATCCAGGACGAGCAATGGAGCGCGCTTGTAGATTGCCCGCGCAAGCGCGAGCCTCTGTCGCTGTCCTCCGGAAAGCCTGGCGCCCCGCTCACCCGTTCGAGTGTCGTAGCCAAGCGGCAGCGAAAGCACGAACTCGTCAAGCTGGGCGATCGTCGCCGCGCGACGGACCTCCGCCATGTCGACCGGCGCTCCGGCCGGGACAAAGGCAATATTCCCGGCGATCGTTGTGTCGGCCACGAAGATCGATTGCGGAACATGTGCAACGGACTGCAGCCACGCAGTCAGGGCGCCGCCGGTGAGTAGCGTTCCGTCGACTCTGATCTGCCCGGAGGTTGGCTCCAGGAGACCCATCAGCAGGTCGGCCAAGGTGCTCTTGCCGCTGCCGCTTCGGCCGACGATCGCGACCTGGGAACCCCGCAAAATGGTGAGGCTGATGTCGTGCAATGCGGGGCCGCTCCGATCCGGATAATGGAAGCCGACCCGATCGAAACTGATTTCCCTGTCGAAAACCGGTGGTGCAATTTGGGAGGTTTCTCGCGGCAGGGGCAGCTGAAGCAATGCAGTGATTTCCCGCACAACCGGGCGGGCGGCGATCAGGCCCGCCCAGGCGCTATAGAGCTGGCTCGCGAGCGGCAGGAGACGCTGTGCTCCCAGCGCAAGCGCGCCAAGCACCGGGATTGCAGCAGCGAGCCCACCCGGGCGATCTGCGAGCAGCAATGCGGCCACCGCAATGAGCCCGAGCCCGATCCCCTCGACAATGTGCCGCGGCGCGACACTGAGGAAGCTTATCCTGGCGCGGGCCTGCACATATTCACGGTCAGTCGACCCAAATGCGTGCAGTCGTGCATCCTGCGAGCGGTCGATGATGATGTCCCTGATTCCAGCCAGGCTTTCCTGAACGATGTGGATCCTTCGTTCATGCGTCGTCGCGTATCGTTCAGTCGTCTCTCGCAAACTCCGCCTGATCGACAGCAGGGCGCCGCAGTAAAGGCCGGCGACCAGAACGATGGCGATAACTGCACTTGGTGGATCGACCAGGAGTAGTACAGCGACAATGGCCAGCCCAATCACTGCGGATCCCAGGGCTTGCAGGCCTGTCAGGGCAAAGCCGAGCACCAGCAGGTCAACCTTTTCCAGCGATGCCAGCAGGCGGCTGGAATGGCTGGCGGCGTGGAACAGATAGGGCTGATGGAGCATCCGTCGCTGGACGCCCATGTTGATCTCATGCCCAAGGTCCGCGGCGAAGATGAAGCTGGATCGGGCGAGCCAAAGTCGGAGGGCGGAGGCCAGGATGGCGGAAGCGGCAAATAATCCCGCTGCGAAAGCCACCGGGCTTAATTGGAGGGACCGCTCGACAGTTGCGAGAGGCCTCAGCATCAGGCCATCGATTGGCTCGCCGCCACCAAGCATCGCGAGAAACGGCACGATCGAGGCAATCATCAGCATTTCTGCCGCTGCCGAGAGAGGCACGAGCACGGCAAGTCGCAACAGCTGCGTGCGGCGGGTCAGCGAAATCGAGCGATAGAGAATCAGCAAGGCACCTGTTTGGCCAGCATTCACGGGCGATCATCCGCCATAAAGGTCGCCCAGTACCTCGAGCCCCGGCTCGTGCGTCAGGTCCAGATAAAGAGGAGTCACGGCAATATATCCGTCCGCCACCACTTCCAGGTCGGTGACATGGCCGGGCGTTTCCACGGTTGGCGCAAGGCCGAACCAATAATAACGAAAGCCCCTTGGGTCCGTGCGCTCGACGATCCGTAAGCGGCCATAGTCGCGGATTCCCTGGCGGCAAACGCGGATGCCTTTGACCGCCTCTGGCGCCAAGGCAGGGAAATTGACATTGACCAAGGTTCCAGGCGTGAATGGCGCATCCATCAGAGGGCGAACCACGCGCTCGGCCCAGGCTTCGGCAGCAGCAAAGGGCACAAGGTCGCCCATGCCCTCCTTCGCATAGACCTGGCTGAGCGCAATCGATCTCATCCCGGCCAACGCGCCTTCCATGGCCGCCGACACGGTACCCGAATAGGTGACGTCCTCTGCGAGGTTTGCGCCGCGATTGACGCCAGAGAGAATAAGATCAGGCGGATTATCCTTCATGATGTGTGCGAGAGCCATCATCACCGCGTCTGTGGGTGTTCCGCTGACCGCGAATTTCCTTTCGCCGTGGCGGCGGAGCCGGATGGGACGGGACAAAGTCAGCGAATGGCCCGCACCCGATTGCTCCTCGGCAGGCGCTACCGCCCAGACATCTTCGGACAACCGGGCGGCAATGGATTCGAGCAGGGTGAATCCCGGTGCATGGATGCCGTCGTCATTGGTAAGGAGGATGCGCATAAGCCATCTATGACGGAATGTGCGGCGATGGGACAACCACCTGCGTCTCCTTGGCAACAATCCACAGATTAATTGGGAAATGGCCGGTCAGTCCTTGTTAAGGCGGCTTGCCTTAACTATTAGCCCCATGGGGATGCTGGCAGGCCCGATGTAAGTGTCGGGAATGTCTGGTATATTTGCCTCCGGCCGTTACCGGTGGCCCGGTCGCGGCAGCGGCAGGCGCTTGTGTCGGGGAGGGAGTTGATGGCTACCGCTCTTGTGGACCTGTACGGTTCGGGTCCCAATCAATTCGAGCAAATTGTGTTGCCGGAAGGCTATCGTCCTTCGGAGGACGAGGAGTTCATGGGCATACATCAGCGGGCCTATTTCTTGCGGAAGCTGAAGGACTGGAAAGAATCGATCATCGAGGAAAGCCGGGCGACGATGGCGCAACTCCAAGTCGACTCCTTGCGCGAGCCCGATATCGCGGATCGCGCATCGAGCGAGACGGACTGGTCGATCGAACTGCGTACCCGCGACCGGCAACGCAAGCTGATCGCCAAGATCGATTCCGCGATTCGCCGTCTTTACGATGGTGAATATGGCTATTGCGAAGTGACCGGTGACCCGATCTCGCTGGCCCGGCTCGAGGCTCGTCCGATTGCGACGATGACCCTGGAGGCCCAGGAAAAGCATGAGCGGATCGAGCGCGTATCGCGCGACGATTGAAGCGCGCAGCCAGTCCGGGGGACTGGCGAGCACTTCAATGCCGCCGTCAGACAATAGAAAAGGCCGGCTGCTCGTTGGAGCTGCCGGCCTTCTCTCTGGCCTACGATAGCTAGTGTCCGACTAGCTCATCCTTCAGCCTTAGTTTTTCTTTCTTCAATCGCGTCAGCAGGTCAAGGTCGGGGTGCGCGCGGTGCTCTTCTGCGTCGATAATTGCGTGAAGAGCGGCATGTTTGGATGCGAGTGCCTCGGCATGCGCCTTGTCCATCGGTCAATTTCCTTTCGTTGGCTGACGCGTGACAACTTCGTGAATAAATCACGAAATCATTGCTTTGTCGCTACCATTTTGCTCGGCCTGGCGAGCCGCCGGAGCAACTCGCCGTTGACCGGGCAAAGGTGACGGCAAGGCGTGATTCCTGTAAAATGGATTGATGAACGACGACGATCCGCGGGAGGTGCTGGCGTTCCTCAAGGTCGAGCACCGCCGCCTCGATGAAGAGATTGAGCTGCTGCGATCAACCGTTAACTGTGATCAGCTTGAGCTGGCCCGGATGAAGAAGAAAAAGCTGGCGCTGAAGGATGAAATCCAGGCGCTTTCCGATCGTATCATTCCCGACATCATCGCGTGAAAGGGCTGTCCGCCGGCGGGACAACGGCATATCCGGCATTGCTACTGCGTTGAGTCGGGCGTTTCCTGGTGGTTGGACTGATGGCAGAATCGGCGGTGCAATGAGCGAATCGGAGGAAGAGTGGAGCCATGAGGCGCGGATTACGCCGCGGCTGATCGACTCGCTTTATACCGAGGCGATGATCCTGGCCGACGAAGCGCGCGCCTATTTCGATGAATCGGGGCGCGACGACCGCCAATCGCTCGAGCCATTCGCCCGCGTCGGCTTTGCCTGCGAGTCGCTGAAGGTAACGACGCGGATCATGCACATCGTTGCCTGGCTGCTTACCCAGAGGGCAGTCGAAAGCGGGGAAATCCGTTCGGCGGACGGGCGGCGCCCGGAGCGGCGATTGGGCCACGCCAATGACAGCGACAACGCGGTCGTCGAACAACTGCCGGAAGCCGCTCAACGGCTGATCGGCGCCAGTGCCGATCTCTATTCCCGAATCCAGCGGCTGGACGAGGGCCAATTGGCCGAGGAGCCCGTCCAGAGCCCGGCCCGGGCACTGATGGGCCGGCTGGAACGCGACTTCATCTGGAATCGGGACGGCTAAGTCATTAGCGTCCGATCGATGCGACCCTTTTCGTTCCACCCAGGTCCCAGGCTGATTTCCGGTGACGGCTGCGCGGTGCAACTGGCGGACCTGCTACCCGAAGGCCGAGGCCTGTTCGTAACCGACAGGGACGTGCTGCGGCTTGGCCTGACCGATGCCTGCCGAGATGCCCTTGAAAGGCATGGACGCGACGTCATCCTGTTCGACTCGGTCGAAGCCGACCCGTCGAAAGAGACGCTCCTGGCAGCGGTCGAACTTGGACGGCGTCATGGCGTCACTCATGTCATCGGATTTGGCGGCGGCAGTCCAATGGATGTTGCCAAGCTTGCGGCTTACCTGCTCGGTTCGGGGGACAATCTTGACGAAATCTGGGGTGTCGAAATCGCCAAGGGACAAAGACTTCCGTTAGCCCTGGTTCCAACTACGGCGGGCACGGGCTCGGAAGCGACGCCGATCTCGGTCATCACTTGCGAAGGCGGGGTCAAGCTGGCCGTCAACGCGCGTCCGCTCATTGCCGATTGGGCGGCCCTGGATGCTTCGCTGACCCTGGGCCTGCCAGCACAGGTGACGGCTGCCACGGGCATCGATGCCATCGTTCATTCGGTCGAAGCATTCACGTCAGCGCGACTCAAGAACCCGCTTTCGGACGCGCTGGCGAGAGAGGCGCTGCGCTTGCTCTCTTCGAACCTGATCACGGCGATCGAAGAGCCGCGAAATATCGAGGCGCGGTCGGCCATGTTGCTGGGCGCGCACCTTGCAGGACTCGCCTTCGCCAATGCGCCTGTCGCCGGTGTGCATGCGCTGGCTTATCCGCTGGGCGGCATCCATCATCTGCCGCACGGGCTGTCGAATGCGCTGATGCTGCGGGTCGTGCTGCAGCACAACAGCGAAATGGCGCGCGAGCTATACGCCGAACTGGCGCCGATCCTGGCGCCAGAATGCGAAGGGCAGGGGAGCCAGGCGCGCTGCGCGACCCTGATCGAGCGGCTGGACAGCCTCGTGCTGGCCAGCGGCCTCAAACCGCGCCTTCGCGATCACGGCATTCCGGAAGGCGATATTCCGATGCTGGCCAAGGAGGCGATGAAGCAGCAGCGGTTGCTGGTGAACAACCCTTGCGAGATCAGCGAGGCAGACGCGCAGCGGCTCTACGAGGCCGCCTGGTGAGCCGAAAGCCGCCCGCGACCCGGGCCGATTTCAAAGTCTGGCGGAATGTTACTACCCGTTGGGCGGACAATGACGCCTACGGCCACGTCAACAACACCGTCTACTATCAATGGTTCGACACGGCGGTGAACCGCTGGCTGGTCGAGGCTGGGTTGCTTGACATTGAGAACGGCGATCCGATCGGCCTGGTAGTCGAAACGGGCTGCGCCTTTTTCTCGTCGCTGAGCTTCCCTGGCGATGTAGAGATCGGCATTGCCGTCGACCGGCTCGGTTCCTCGAGTGTCACTTACCGCATCGGCGTATTCGGCGCGGGGTCAGCCGAGCCCAGCGCCCAAGGCCATTTCACCCACGTCTATGTCGGCAGAGGCGACCGACGCCCCGCGGCATTGCCGGACGATTGGCGGGCGAAGCTCGAAATGCTGACCTAGCCGCAAAGACGGGCCTTCGCGTTAAAATATTCATTCGAAAGCCGAGCGATCAGCTCTGCTGCGGGCGTCACTTTGTCGACCACGCCAATCCCTTGTCCGGAGCCCCAGATATCGCGCCATGCCTTGGCGCCCGATGCGGACTGGAAACTCATCGCTTCGGGACCGGGGGGCGGCAGGTTCTCCGGATCAAGGCCGGCCGCGACGATCGATTTGCGCAGGTAATTGCCACTGACGCCGGTGAACAGTGCCGAGGTGACAATATCGGCGGCGCCGCCTTCGGTGATGGCTTCCTTATACTCTTCGGTCGCACGGGCTTCGGGCGTGGCGATGAAGGGCGAGCCGATGTAGGCGAAGTCAGCGCCCATTGCCTTGGCGGCAAGGATTGCGCCGCCCGTAGCGATCGCGCCGGACAGGGCGAGCGGTCCGTCGAACCACTTGCGGATTTCTTGCACCAGGGCGAAGGGCGACCAGCGTCCGGCATGCCCGCCTGCGCCGGCGGCGACCGCAATGAGGCCGTCCGCGCCCTTTTCGATCGCCTTGCGCGCAAAGCGGTCGTCAATGATGTCGTGCAAGGTCACCCCTCCCCAGTCGTGGACGGCGTGGTTCAGTTCCTCGCGCGCTCCCAACGAAGTGATGACGATTGGCACCTTCCATTTGGCGCAGGTCGCCATGTCCTCTTCGAACCGGTCGTTGGAACGATGCACGATCTGGTTGACCGCGAAGGGGGCAGACGGTGCGTCGGGATGATCGCGGTCATGGGCCGCAAGCTCCTCGGTGATCTGGTGGATCCACTCATCGAGCTGGCTTTGTGGTCTCGCATTGAGCGCCGGAAAGCTGCCGACGATGCCGCACTTGCACTGGGCGATCACCAGGTCGGGGTTGGAGACGATGAAAAGCGGCGCACCGATGACGGGTAGTGCCAGGCGGTCGAAGATTGGGGGAACGGGCATGCGATCCTTCCTCAGCTGATGCGGTGATAGCTTTTGAACCATTCAACGAAGCGCGGGATACCTTCGTCAATCCTGGTGGTCGGCTGGAACCCATGATCGCGCTGGATGGCACTGATGTCCGCGAAGGTATCCTTCACGTCACCGGGCTGCATCGGCTGGTAGTCGATGACGGCTTTCCTGCCGGTCGCCTGTTCGAGCAGTCCAACCATCCGCATCAGTTCTTCCGATCGGTTGTTGCCGATATTGTAGAGAGCATGCGGACCCTTGCTTCCGCCAGCCTTGACCTGGCCATCATCGGTCGGCGGGCCATCGATACAGGCCAGGACGCCGCGCACGATATCGTCGATGTAGGTAAAATCCCGGCGCATCTCGCCATTGTTGAAGATGGTAAGCGGACGACCTTCGTAAAGCGCCTTGGCGAAGATATACATCGCCATGTCGGGCCGGCCCCAGGGTCCATAGACGGTAAAGAACCTGAGGCCCGTCATCGGAATGCGATAGAGATGGGCGTAGCTTTCGCCCATCAGCTCGTCGGCTTTCTTTGTGGCGGCGTAGAGCGAAATCGGCTGGTCGACGCGATCCTCGACGCGGAAGGGCAGCGCGTCGTTGCCCCCATAGACGGATGAGGAGCTGGCGTAGACGAAGTGGGCGACCTCGCGGTGCCGCGCGAGCTCCAGCAGATTGATCTGGCCCATCAGGTTGGAGCGGACGTAGGCATGCGGATTGACCAGCGAGTAACGCACGCCCGCCTGGGCCCCGAGATGAACGATGCGGTCGAAACGATGCGGCGCGGCGAAGGCCTGGAGTGCCTCCTGGTCGCCGAAGTCCACCCGTTCGAAGCTAAATGCATTGCCATGCGCCGACTTGAGCCGCTCGATCCGCGCAAGCTTGAGCGCCGGATCGTAATAGTCGTTGAGATTGTCGATGCCGATGACCTGCTCGCCGCGATCGAGGAGCGCCATGGCGACATGTGATCCGATGAAGCCGGCGACGCCGGTGACGAGCAGGGCCATGGCAGTCTGCTAGCCGACAGATGGGCGCCGCGCGAGGGGCTTTGCACGGACCCTACGGCAGCCTAGTTGGACATAAACGACAGGAGAGGCCGCATGACCGAAGCGCTGTATCCCGTGCCGGCTGACTGGGGGGAAACTGCGTTGATTGATGCAGACCGCTACGCCGAGCTGTATCGCGAGTCGATTGAAGATCCGGACGGCTTCTGGCGGCGCGAGGCGCAGCGGATCGACTGGATCAAGCCGTTCTCCACGGTCAAGGAAACCAGTTTCCACGAGGATGAATTCTCCATCCGCTGGTTTTCCGACGGAACGCTCAACCTTTCCGCCAACTGCCTCGACCGGCATCTTGCCGAGCGGGGTGCGACGACCGCCATCATCTGGGAGCCGGACGACCCAAATGAACGTGGCCTCACGATCAGCTATCGCGAACTCCATGGCATGGTGTGCCGCTTCGCCAACGCGCTGAAAGGGCATGGCGTAAGGCGTGGCGACCGGGTCACCATCTATTTGCCGATGGTGCCGGAAGCGGCCGTGGCCATGCTCGCCTGCGCACGCATCGGCGCCATCCACTCGATCGTGTTCGCCGGTTTCTCCCCGGAGGCGCTCGCCGGCCGCATCCAGGATTGCGACAGCACGTTGGTCATCACGGCCGACGAGGGCCTGCGCGGCGGCAAGTCGATACCTCTCAAGGCCAATGTCGACGCGGCCCTCGATCATTGCACTTCCGTCGAGAGGGTCATCGTCATGCGCCGCACCGGCAAGGACGTCGCGATGACAAAGGGCCGCGACATCTGGTGGGAGGATGCCGAGGCGGGAGTTTCCGCCGATTGCCCGCCGGAGGAAATGAATGCCGAGGACCCGCTATTCATCCTCTACACGTCGGGTTCCACTGGAAAGCCCAAGGGCGTGCTCCACACGACCGGCGGCTATGCGGTCTGGACGTCGCTGACCCACAGCCAAGTGTTCGATTACCGGGCGGGGCAGATCTATTGGTGCGCGGCCGACATCGGCTGGGTCACGGGTCACAGCTACATCGTCTACGGCCCGCTGGCGAACGGGGCGACCAGCCTCATGTTCGAAGGTGTGCCGAATTGGCCCGATCCAAGCCGCATCTGGCAGGTGGTCGACAAGCATCGGGTCGAAATCCTCTACACGGCTCCGACCGCGCTCAGGGCGTTGATGCGCGAGGGCGACGAGTGGGTGCAGCGGACCTCGCGTGCCTCGTTGCGGCTGCTCGGGACCGTCGGCGAGCCGATCAACCCCGAGGCATGGGGATGGTATCATCGCGTGGTGGGCGAGGGCCGCTGCCCAATCGTCGACACCTGGTGGCAGACCGAGACCGGCGGCATCCTGATCTCGCCCCTGCCCGGCGCGACCGACCTTAAGCCGGGCAGCGCGACCAGGCCCCTGTTCGGGGTCAAGCCTGCGGTGGTCGATGGCACCGGGCAAGTGCTGGATGGCGCGGCCGAAGGCGCGCTGGTGATCACGGACAGCTGGCCGGGGCAGATGCGCACCGTCTGGAACGACCATGCCCGCTTCTTCCAGACCTATTTCACCACCTATCCCGGCTTCTATTTCACCGGGGACGGCTGTCGCCGGGACGAGGACGGCTACTACTGGATCACCGGCCGGATCGATGACGTGATCAACGTATCCGGGCATCGGCTGGGCACGGCGGAGATCGAAAGCGCGCTGGTGGCGCACGAGGCGGTCGCAGAGGCGGCGGTTGTCGGCATGCCCCACGACATCAAGGGGCAGGGCATCTACGCCTATGTCACCGTCAATGCCGGCTGCGATTCCAGCGAAGAGCTGCGTGGCAAGCTGGTTCAGTGGGTGCGCAAGGAAATCGGTCCGATCGCGACGCCGGACATCATCCAGTTCGCGCCTGCGCTACCCAAGACGCGGTCGGGCAAGATCATGCGCCGCATCCTGCGCAAGATCGCGGAAGGGGATGTGTCGAACCTGGGCGACACATCGACGCTCGCCGATCCAGGGGTCGTCGACCAGCTGGTGAGGGAAAGGCCGATACCGGCGTGATCGACGTTGTCATGAAAAAATGGTGGACGCACTAGGGCTCGAACCTAGGACCCGCTGATTAAGAGTCAGCTGCTCTACCAACTGAGCTATGCGTCCATGCCTGTCAGGCAGCGCACTGGCCGCTCCAGGAGCGGGGGCGCGGGCGGGCCTCTAACAAGGTTGGGCTACCCTTGCAACCGTCATCAGTGCGAAAATTCAGGAGAGGCTGGATCGCGTCCGCGACTGGCGCTCGATCCCCATCAACAGGCCAAGGCAGATCATCACCGTCATGACCGCCGACCCGCCATAGCTGACCAGTGGCAGGGGGATGCCGACGACGGGGGCCAGGCCCATCACCATCATCAAATTGACCGTGAAATAGAAGAATATGGTCATCGACAGGCCGGCTGCGGCCAATTGGGCAAATCGGGTCCGGGCCCGTTGGCTGACCCTCATTCCCCAGCGCACGACCATGGCGAAGGCGAATATCAGCATCGCTCCGCCAACCAGGCCCCATTCCTCGACGAACGTCGCGAAAACGAAATCAGTGTGGCCTTCGGGCAGGTAATCGAGGTGGCTCTGGCTGCCGTTCAAATAGCCCTTGCCCCAAATCCCGCCCGAGCCGATCGCAATCTTCGACTGGCTGATATGATAGCCGGCACCCAGCGGGTCAGCTTCCGGATCCATGAAGATCAGGACGCGCTTGCGCTGATATTCGTGCATCATCACGAATACGACGGGAAGAGCCGCCGCCAGCACGCCGGCAGCAGATAAAAAGTACCACATGGGAAGTCCGGCAACGAACATGACCGTCGCACCTCCGACGAGCACCATGGTCGCAGTGCCCAGATCCGGCTGAACCAGGATCAGCGCCCAGGGGACCAGGACCAGCCCGGCCGCCGGCCACAGCCCGCGCCAACGCCGGACATCGGACGCGGGCAGCAGGTCGTAGAAGCGCGCCAGCACCAGAACGGCAGCCGGCTTCATGAATTCCGACGGCTGGAGCCTGATAAAGCCAAGGTCGATCCAGCGCTGTGCGCCCTTGCCGACGAAGCCCACCATCTCGACGACGATCAGCAGCACCAGGATGACGACATAGGTCGGGAGGGTGACCTGCTTGACGAAGCGTTCCGGGATGTAGCTGATCCCGATCGCCAGGCCGAAGAAGGCGAGGATGGTAACGCCTTGCTTCAGCGCCCAGGGCGACCAGCTGCCGCCAGCCGCCGAGAAAAGGGTCACGACACCGATCGTGCAAATCAGCGCGACCAGCCAAATGAGCCGCCAGGGAAGGCGCGCGAGCGGCTGCGGAATGATGGCGGAAGAGATCATCATGCCGACAACCCCGCACTGGCCTTCGAAATGGCCTCGATCTGGGCCTGCCTGCGGGCGGTGCGTTCAAGCAGCGTGCCGCCCCATTGCTGTTCCAGCGCATTGAGCGACGCCCAGGCGCGCTCGGGATCGAACAAATAGGTCAGCACGTCCTTGGCCACCGGCGCGGCCGCGCGTGCTCCCCCCAAGCCATGCTCGATCACCACCGAACCGGCGTAAAGCGGCTGGTCGAACGGCGCGAAGAAAACGAACAAGCCATGGTCGCGATATTTCCAGTCGCCCGATTGGCCGCGCTGGCTGCCGACGATCTTGCGAACCTGGGCGGTGCCGGTCTTGCCGCACATTTCGACGCCCGGCACCTGGAGACGGCTTGCTCCGGCAGTGCCGTCGCCGTTGACCACCTGCCACATGCCGCCGCGCACCATGTCGAGATGCTCCTGCGGAAGACCGAGCAGCGGCGCCGGTTCCTTGTGCACGCCGATCAGTGTTGGCTGGAGATTGCGGCCCGACGCGATCCGGGCCGACATCACCGCCAGCTGCAAGGGATTGAGGATCAGGAATCCCTGGCCGATCGAAGCATTAAGCGTGTCGGATGCGGTCCAGTCCGGCCGCTCGACGATCCGACGATTCTGCTCATATTTCCGAGCCTTCCATGCGCTGTCGGGCACGGTGCCATAGCTTTGGCTGACCACCGGCAGGTCGAACTTCTGGCCAAGCCCCAGGACGCGCGCCATCTCGGCGATGCGATCATAGCCGACGCGATGGCCCATGGCGTAGAAATAGGTGTTGCAGCTCTTGGCGATGGCCCGGCGCATGTTGACCGTGCCGTGGCGGCCGAGGCAGCGGAAGAAGCGGTTGCCGAGCCGGTAGCCACCCGGACAGAATATGGTCTCGTCGGGGTCGACGCCCGCCGCTTGCAGGGCGAGGGAATTCATCGGCTTGATCGTCGAGCCC
>DASTOV010000012.1:0-3691 GCA_035720125.1 Sphingomicrobium sp.
AACCGCGCGGCTGCGCGGGATCGGCGACTATATCGCAGGCATGACCGACCGCTTCGCCATCGCCCGGCACGAAGAGTTGATCGGGCCAGTCAAGCTGCCGGACCGATTCTAGGCTTGGCTGCGGCTATTGCGACAGCGAGAGTTTAGTAGCTGTTGGTTGTTTCGTTTCCGGTCGCATTGTCCGTGGCGTTGTCGGTCGCGTTCTCCGTCACGTTCATGTCCATGTTCATATCCATGTTCATGTCCATGTTGAGGTCTTCGGCCGCGTTCAGATCCTCGAGGTTCTCGACGGCCATATTATTTTCTTCGGCACCGCTGCAGGCGGTGAGACCCAGCGCCGCGGCGGCACATAGGCTCGTCAAAATCAGCTTCGACATGCTTCCTCTCCCACTTGGGACCGCCTTCAAACGAACGCTGAAGAAGGGCGTTCCGGCTTAGTTGACTCGCCAGACACGTTAATTTTGGATTATATGGACCTGCCACGAGGGGGCGATGCCATGATGCGAGCGGGGATTGCATTGGTTTTGCTGGGCGCAAGTTCTACTGCGCTGTCGGCCGAAACCGATTGGGGCATCCGTGAAGTCGGCAAGCCTGTAAGGCAGGCCAGTTCCGAGCCGCTGCCGGCCGGGACCTGGGCATTGCAGCCAAGTGGCCAACCCGTCGACATGGGCAATATCAAGCAGATCGGCGCCAATTGGGGGCAGGTGACCAGCACCTATCGCAGCCCGGCGCATAATCGCCGCGTCGGCGGGGTCGCCAACAGCTATCACCTCAGCAACCGGGCAATCGACATTGCACGCCGTCCAGGCGTCAGCCATTCGCAGATCGCCGCCTCCTATCGCGCGGCGGGCTATTCGCTGGCGGAATCTCTGGACGAGGGCGACCATAGCCATTTCGCTTTCGGCACTCCCAAGCGCAGGGGCGCGCAGGCACAGATCGTCGAGGTCAAGGCCGGTGAACGGACCGAATGGCGGATCGTCTTCGCACCGCCTTCCACCGGCGGCGGCGGGAATTAGGCAGCAGAACAGCCAAGTTGGCGAAGCGGCCGCGAACCGCTAGAGCGCGCGGAAATCCTTGATTCCGGTGAGCCAAATTGTCCCTTTACGCCCGCTATTCCACGCTGCTTGACGGCATCCTCGACGACCTTGTCGCCGAAGGCCAAATTCCGGCCGAGCTGAACCGCAAGCCCGTCGCGGTCGAGCCGCCGCGCGATACGGCCCATGGCGACCTGGCCACCAACGCGGCGATGGTGCTGGCCAAGGGCGCCGGCACCAACCCCCGCGCACTGGCCGAGCTGATCAAGCCCAAGCTGGAAGCGCTGCGGGGCGTCACAAAGGTCGAGATCGCCGGGCCGGGGTTCATCAACCTGCGTCTTGGCGAAGAATGCTGGCGCGACGAGCTGGTGACGATCCTGGCGGAAGGCGAGCGCTACGGCCTGTCGGACATTGGCAACAACGAGCGGGTCAACGTCGAATTTGTTTCGGCCAACCCGACAGGGCCGATGCACATGGGCCATTGCCGCGGCGCGGTGACCGGCGATGCGCTCGCCCGCCTGCTGGAGGCAGCGGGCTTTCGGGTCACGAAGGAATATTATGTCAACGACGCGGGCAGCCAGGTTGATACGCTCGCCCGCTCGGCGCACCTGCGCTACCGAGAGGCTCTGGGCGAGGCGATCGGCGATATCCCGGAAGGCCTTTACCCGGGCGACTATCTGATCCCTGTCGGAACCCTGCTTGCCGCCGAATATGGCGACGAATGGGTCGACAAGCCGGAACCCGAATGGTTGGAGCTGTTCAAGGGCAAGACGGTCGCGGCGATGCTCGACCTCATTCGCCACGATCTCGGCCTGCTCGGCATCCACCACGACATCTTCGCGTCCGAGGCCGAGTTGCAGGCGTCGGGCAAGGTCGAGGAGGCATTGGCCAACCTTCGCGCCAAGGGGCTGGTCTATGAAGGGCAGCTTGAGAGGCCGAAGAGCCTCGATCCCCATGACGAATGGGAACCGGTCGAGCTGACGCTGTTCAAGTCGAGCCAGTTCGGCGACGATCAGGACCGGCCGATGAAGAAGTCGGACGGATCATGGACCTATTTCGGCGCCGACGCCGCCTACCATCTGCAAAAGTCCCAGGCGGCCGACCATCTGGTCAATATCTGGGGCGCCGACCATGCCGGAACGGTCAAGCGCGTCCAGGCAGCGGTCAGGGCGCTGACCGACGGCCGTGTCGACCTGGACGTCAAGATCGTCCAGATGGTCAAGCTGTTGCGCGCCGGCGAGCCGATCAAGATGAGCAAGCGCGCCGGCAATTTCGTCACGCTGGCGGACGTGGTGCGGGAAGTCGGCAAGGATGTCGTCCGCTTCATGATGCTGACCAAGCGCAGCGACACGATGCTCGACTTCGACTTCGCCAAGGTGGTCGAGGCGTCGAAGGACAATCCGGTCTTCTACGTCCAATATGCGCATGCGCGGATCAGCTCGTTGCTGCGCAAGGCGGCTGATGCCGGACTTTCGCTCGATGAGGTGGCGGACCTTTCGCTGCTCGATGGTGAAGAATTGGCACTGGTCAAGCTTGCCGCCCAATATCCACGGGTGGTCGAGGGGGCGGCAATGTCCCATGAACCGCACCGGGTCGCCTTTTATCTCTATGACTTGGCGGCCGCTTTTCACGCGCTTTGGAACCGCGGCAACGACGATCCGAATCGCCGCTTTCTCATTGAAAATAATCCACAACTTTCTCGATCGCGGCTGGAATTGGCGCGTGGGATCGGGCAGATTATCAAGAATGGCCTCGGGCTGATGGGAGTGGAGGCCGCCGAGGAGATGCGCTGATGGCCGACGCGGGGGTTGCAAGGGACGCTAACCGGCTTCCCTGGCTTGAACCCTATCGCGCTCCGCCCCGGAAGGCATCCAACCGAAGAACGGGTGTTACCGCTGCGATCGGTGCGATCGGGCTGGCAGCGATCGTTACGCTGCTGAACCGCGACATGGCTCCCGTCCCGGCATCCGACCCGGTGCCCGAAGCGCGCGTGACCCTGCCGGCGCCGGCGGATATGCAGCCGCAGATCGTCTTGCCGGCGCTGAAGGCAGCCGACGAACCGGTAGCCGCAACGTCGAAGCCGACCATGCGTCGGCCGGCAAGATTGCCGCGGCGCAAAATCAAGGCGGTTCCAACCAGTGCAGCCTATCGGGAAGTGATGAAGCACCAGGCCGGGGAGACGGAAGAAGCAGATGCAGGCGCGTCCGAGGCGGCGCTGGCAATCGCGGAACTGCCTATCCCGCCTGACCCGCCACTGCCGGTGGTCGACCCGAAGGCGAGAGTGGTTCGGGGCAAGACGGTGCAGCTTGGCGTCTATCTGTCGCAAGCCCAGGCCGAGGCCGCGTGGAAGAGCGCCGTCAGCGACTATACCTATCTTGTCACCATGCCCAAGAGCATCGAGGCGATCTCGATCCGTTCGAAGCGTTTCTATCGATTGCAGCTCGGCACGCCGTCGAAACGCCACGCCAAGCAGCTGTGCACCAACCTGAAATCGATCGGCCGCGCCTGCACGGTGGCGTAAAATCTCCCCTCCTTTTCGGGGCGGGGGGAAATGGGATTTTTTCTCTCTCCCCCTCCCATCTTTTACCGGCTGCTCGTAGGATGAGCGCGAACCGCGGGGAGACGAAGGATCGATGAGCGACGCGCGCGCCTATGAC
>DASTOV010000013.1:0-3926 GCA_035720125.1 Sphingomicrobium sp.
ATCGGCTTGCCCATCGTGCCGAAGAGTGCCGGGCCCAGCGCATTGGCTCCGCCCGGGTCGGCATTGTGGCAGGCGGCGCACTTCTTGAACACGGCCTCGCCCTTGGCGACGTCGGCGGTCGCCAGGTAGAAGGCAATCGGCTGCTCGACTTCGGCGCCGCCTTCACCTTCGACTTCGACGCCCTCGATCGGGTAGCCCATCGTCTCCGGACGGCCGCCATGGAAAATCTCGCCAGTGCCGATCGACGCGCCGAGCGCGACGACGCCGGCAAAGAGCACCCAGCCTGCGATGGTGTTGTTGCGGTCGTTCATGAAACCCCGTGCGGCCTTGCCGAAGATGGTTGGAATTTGCGGTGGCCTTTAAGGCTCAGCCCGATTTACTTCAAGCCGCTAGGGATTAGGCCCTTGCACCCAGCCCTCGAGCAGGGTTCGGGCAATAGCGGAGCGGGGAGGCGCCTGAAACGGAGCCGCGGGATCGTGCGCCAGGGCGGCAACCACCTCGTCTCGGCTGAACCAGCGCGCATCGTCCAGCTCATTCCGGTCGATGGTCAGCACATCATCGATTGCCTCGGCATGGGCGCCGATCATCAGCGAGCTGGGAAACGGCCAGGGCTGGCTGGCGACGTAGCGGACATTGCACGCCGATATTCCGGCTTCCTCCTTTAGCTCCCGCGTGACTGCCGCCTCGATTGACTCCCCAGGTTCGACGAAGCCTGCCAGCGCCGAATAGCGGCCGGGCGGATAGTGCGGCTGCCGGCCAAGGAGAAGGCGCCCGTCATGCTCGGCAAGCATGATCACTACCGGGTCGACACGTGGATAATGCTCGGCTCCGCATGATGGGCAATGCCGTGACCAGCCGCCGCGATTGGGCTCGGTTGGTTGGCCGCAAACCGCGCAGTAGCCATGGCGCCGATGCCAGTTTGCAAGGCTCAATGCCGCGGCGAAGGTCGGCGCCTCATCGTCGCCAAGCAAGGAAAGTAGTTGGAAATGTGCGCGCGCGTCGATTGGCGCATCACCCTCCGGCAAGGAGGAAAATCGGGGCGTACCGTGGTTCAGCCCAAGAAACAGTTGAGAATCGCCGCCAATGGCCTCCCACTGCAACTTGCCGTCTTGATCGATGGCCGGCGCACCATTCTCCCAGACAAGCATCAGGGCCGCCGCGTCGCCACGCAGCGCGTCGATCGCGGCACCGTCGGCGCGAAGATGATCGGCCCGATCCAGTCCGTCACCGGAAAAAAAGGGCTTAGGCGGCAAGGGCATTCCTTCGGGCCAGCATGACATCGACCGCCTTGGCATACAGCGTAGGTAGGCCGGCTTCGCCAATGCGATCCAGAGGTTGCCACCAGCCCTCGCCACCGGCGTTGCCGCCAACGGCAATATGGAGGTCGAGCGTGAAATGGGTGAAACTGTGAATGATGATCGCGACCGGGGCGATTGCCGGCGGCTCCTCGCACCATTCGCTTCCCGGCAGGGCTGCCATTCCGCCCAGCATTCCCTTCGCTGGCCTACGAACGAGCCACACGGCGCCGTCCCGCTCGATCCACCAGGCGAGGCCGTGGCGGCGTGGCCGCTCGCGCCTTGCCTTGCGTGTCGGGAATCGTTCGGGCACGCCGCTGGCCTGGGCCTTGCAGTCGGCCGCGAACGGGCATTCCTGGCATTCGGGGTGCTTTGGGCGACAAATGGTTGCGCCGAGGTCCATCATCGCCTGGGCGTAGTCGCCCGGCCGGTCGGCGGGTGTCATCGCCTCGGCGAGTTTCCGAATCTCGCGGCGAGACTCGTCCAAGGGTTCTTCGAGCCCGAAGTAACGGGCAACCACCCGCGCGACATTGGTATCGACGACGGTGCCGCGCTGGCCGAAGGCGATCGCAGCGATCGCAGCCGCCGCATAGTCGCCAAGGCCGGGCAGCTTGCGCAACTCCATCTCTGTTCGGGGAAAGCCTCCGCGATGGACCACTTCCCTGGCGCAGGCGATCAGGTTGCGGGCCCTGGCATAGTAGCCGAGTCCCGCCCACTCGCCGAGAATCTCTTCGTCCGGAGCCGCGGCCAGCGCTTCCACAGTAGGCCAACGCTCAATGAATCGCTGGAACCGCGGCTTCACCGTCGCAACCGTCGTCTGCTGCAGCATCACCTCGCTCAGCCAGACGATGTAGGGGTTCGGAGGTGGTGTACCCGGCGGGCTGCGCCACGGGAGAATCCGCGCATGAGCGTCATAATGGGCAAGAAGCCGCTCGGCGGCACTGGCGGGCATGAAATCGCTATGGCATGGTCCATCCAAATGGCGAAGTCCCCGCGACACGAATCCAAGGA
This sequence comes from Sphingomicrobium sp., assembly GCA_035720125.1. Classification (GTDB taxonomy): domain Bacteria; phylum Pseudomonadota; class Alphaproteobacteria; order Sphingomonadales; family Sphingomonadaceae; genus Sphingomicrobium. The sequence continues at coordinate 2,307 of DASTOV010000013.1, forward strand.
AAATGCCCCACGCCGCGGCCACGCTCGTGCATGTGGAGATCTTGTAGGAGACATTGCGGGGACGACATTCAAGCGCTTCGGGTTCGTGCAGGGGGCCGTGGTCAGTCGCTGGTCCGAGATCGTGGGCGATCGCTACGCCAGGGTCTCGACGCCAGAATCGATACGCTTTCCTGCGGGCAAGAAGGCTGGTGGGACGCTGACCCTTACGGTCGAGGGTGCCCACGCGCCGCTGATGCAGCATCTTGGTCCCATGGTCATCGAGCGGGTCAACCGCTTCTTTGGTTATGAAGCGATCAGCAATATTGCGTTTCGGCAGGGGCGGGCGCCCAAAGCCGAGCGGAAACCGGACCGGCCAGCTGCAGCCCCCGTGCCGAAGGAGCTGGGCGAAGGTCTCCGCCAGATTGCCGATCCCGAACTTCGAACCGTGCTCGAATCGCTGGCCGGCAAGCTAGCCGGCTCGCGCGGCGTACCGGCTGTCGATAATATTTCAACCACTTCGATTCCCAATATCCGGAGCAAATGACCCCCATGCGAATCTCTGTCCTGTTCCTCGCCTCCGCGGCAGTGCTCGCGACTGCCTGCAATGCCGAAAAGGGCGCGACCAACACCAGTGGCCCCGAAGTGACCGCGGCGCCCGTTGCCGCTCCCAACAATGGCGACTGGTCGGCGATCGTCACCAAGACGCCGGAGGGCGGTTTCCTGATGGGCAACCCCAACGCCAAGGTGAAGCTGGTCGAATTCGGCTCGATGACCTGTCCGCACTGCGCCGAATTCGAGGAGCAGGGTGGCAAGGCGCTCGTCGACAATTACATCAAGAAGGGCCTTGTCAGCTGGGAATTCCGAAACTTCGTGCGTGACCCGTTTGATATGGCGGCAACCCTGCTCGCTCGCTGCGGCGGAGAAGCCAATTTCTTCGGCATGACTCGGACCATGTTCCACGACCAGAAGAACTGGATCGGTAAGATTCAGGCGGCCGACCAGGCCCAGCTGCAGGCACTTCAAACGATGCCGCCGGCGCAGCAATTCTCGACCATTGCCGACTTGGCTGGCCTCAAAACCTTTGCGGCGCAGCGCGGCGTGCCCCGCGCCAAGGCCGAGCAATGCCTGGCCAACGAAGCCGATGCGAACCAGTTGGTCCAGATGAACAGCGACGCAGTTTCGACCTATTCGATCCCAGGTACGCCTTCCTTCCTGATCAACGGTACATTGGCCGAACAAACGTCCAGCTGGGAAACGCTGGAGCTCAAGATCAAGGAAGCGCTGGCAAGCTAGGATGAGGGCAGGGGGGCCGACAATTTGCGTTTCCGCCGGCTGAAACTCAGCGGCTTCAAGAGCTTCGTCGAGCCTGCGGAACTCAGGATCGAGCCGGGGCTGACGGGGGTTGTCGGCCCCAACGGCTGCGGCAAGTCGAACCTTCTGGAAGCCATCCGCTGGGTGATGGGCGAGGGCTCGCCCAAGTCACTGCGCGGCGGCGGGATGGAAGACATCATCTTTGCCGGGACGGCGACCCGGCCGGCGCGCGACTTTGCCGAAGTCTCGCTGCTGATAGAGCGGTCGGAAGCGGAGGCCGATAACGACTCGGCGGGCGAAAGCGAGGTCACCCGCAGGATCGAGCGCGGC
>DASTOV010000014.1:0-2685 GCA_035720125.1 Sphingomicrobium sp.
GCTATGGCCTGCGCACCGACTTCCTTGGCAACCTGTTCCCGGGTTCGGCGGCACTGCTAGCGCTGGCCGATGCGCTGATCGAACTGAAGGCGGTGTGCGAATGCGGCCGCAAGGCGACCATGAACCTCAGGGTCGATTCCGATGGTCACGCGGTGGCATCGGGTGCGCAGACCGAGGTCGGTGGCAATGACCGCTATGTCGCGCTGTGCCGCAAGCATTTTTTCGAGCGGCTGAAGGAAGGCGAGGCGAGGCAGCTTAGCCTGGCGATACCGCGCTGAACCCACTGCCACCGCCCCGTTTCAGCCGCGTTCAGACGATCCGCGCCAGGCGATCCACCTTCTGGTGCAAACGCTGCTTCCAACCGCCGTCGCCCTTGAGGCGCGCGAAGAAACGCAGGCAGGCGTCACGCGTCGCTGCCGGCATGTCTTCCGCGCCCCGGTCAAGCATGGTCGCCGCCAGGTCGGCTTTTCCATATGTCAGGAACAGCAGCATTGCCTTGAGCGCCGCATAAGGGCCATTCGCCTCGCCACCCCGCTCGATCCGCTGCCACAGCAGCTCCGGCTCCAGCGCGAAGATGGCGTCGCAAAATGCAAGGCGCCCGGCACGCATCCCCTGTCCAAGGCTGGGGTCTCGCACTCCTTCGGCATTTTGGTAGCGGTAGCGCTTCAGCCGGCGCACATCGAGCAGGCCAAAGCCGAGATCTCGCATCCGTGCGACGATCTGGTCGAAGCTTTCCTGGCCTTCATACCGGACCGCAAAGCTGCATTCGATCTCTGCCAGCAAAATCGATCCCCGAAACGTGTCGGTCGCCCCGGCGATGACCGCCGCTTCGCCTCCCTGCACATCGATCTTGATCGCATCGGGGCTCAACTTCTCGCGAGCCATGAGTTGATCGAGGCGGACCATCGGCGCCTGGATTTCCTTCACGACCTCGACGTGCGACGGCTTGTCCCAGAATGGCGCGAAGAAATTCCGACTGGGCGGCAGCGTCGAACTCATGGTCGCGCGACGGGTCATCTTCAGTGTCGCCACCTTCTCCTCGTCACCGACCAGATAGGGAAAGGATCGGGCTGATTCCGTGCTGTCACGCGGATCGAGCGGATCGAAATTGATCGTGACAAGGCGATCGGCAATGCTCTCCCATCGCTTGTGCAGCCCGCCCACCGAGCCAATGTCTGCCACGACAAGGCGAAAATCGGCAGGCAGAGCCGCAACGATCGGTCGAAGGCTGACTGCCAGCGGATTGTTCATGGCTGCCCCGTAGCAGGCGCCGGCGGCCAAGGCGATTGGCGAGCTTGGCTTTTAGTCCTCGTCTTCGTCCACATCGTGGAAGTCAGCATGTTCGAGGTAGCGCCACCAGACGAGGACGCTGCCCGCCGCAGCGCCAACCCTGAACAGCATCGAGGCAGTCAGCAGCAGCACCGGCTTCGGCAGCCAGATGACGATGGCGGCAGCGGCGGCGCTCGAACCCATGCAGGCGACCATGAATCCCGGCCGATATCGCGGCAGCAGCCGGTCCAGCCGTGCATGGAGGTTCAGGCCGCGCCCGGTGCGCGCCAGCACTCCGGCACCCGGCATGAACAGCGCCAGCAGCGCCTTGCTGACGCGGTAGGTGAAGGCGCGGCGCGCCCGAAGGACAGTGACTGCCGCAACCTCCGCCGCGGTGATCGGCTCGTCCGATTGCGATGTGCCCGGCCGCCCTCGCCGCTTCCAGATCAGCGAGGCCAACCCGGCGACCCATTCCCTGAGGCCGATGATGAATGCGACCTCCGCGACGCCCCAATCGAGGAAATGGGCCGGGACAAGCAGCGCCGCGCCGAACCACTGGACCACGATCCGGAACAACCGCTCGTTGCAGTGGGGCTGTGATTGCAACAGGTTGCGTGCGGGGTAGCCGACGGCTGCCAGTGCGATCATCATCGCCCAGCGCGGCTGGCCCGCCGCGACGACGCCTGAGAGCACTGCGGCCATGACCAATATGCCGGCGGCGATCGAGCCCAGCTGAATGTTGAGCGCGCGCCTGGCGGATTTCTTGACGACCCTGGCCGGCGCCTGGCTTCGGCGCCGGAGCGCGGTCAAGGTCGGCATGCGGGTCAACAGCTGCACGGACCTGACGATCGTCAGTGCCGCCAGCAGGCGCCAGCCGTCCGCCGGACCCACGGCGGTGAATATCAGCCCCCACATGACGCCCGAACCGAGCATCGGCAGATACTCACGCTGGGTAAGGCTGATCAGCCGTTGCTTGAAGCTCATGGGGACCGATGATGACGAAGGCCCGACTTATGGTCAAAGCAGGTCGGCTTGTCTATCGCGCGGCCATGGCGCTGCATGGCTGGATCATCCTCGACAAGCCGGTCGGCCTGGGCTCGACCCAGGCGGTTGGCGCCGTGAAGCGCGCCCTCAGGGAAGCGGGCGAACCCAAGGCCAAGGTCGGCCATGGCGGGACGCTTGATCCGCTGGCGTCCGGCGTGCTCCCGATTGCGCTGGGCGAAGCAACCAAGCTTTGCGGCCGGATGCTCGACGCCACCAAGGCATATGACTTCACCATCCGCTTCGGCGAGGAAACGGACACGCTCGACCTTGAAGGCAAGATCATTGCGACCAGCAAGGTCCTGCCGACGTCTGGCGATGTTGAAGCAGAATTGCCGCGCTTCACCGGGCCGATCGAGCAGGTTCCGCCGGCCT
>DASTOV010000015.1:0-6335 GCA_035720125.1 Sphingomicrobium sp.
GTCGCGGGCTGAACCGTTCATCACTGCAAATCCGAAATAGATGCCCGCGATCAGTGCGATGAGGACGGCGGCAAAGCCGAGCGACGCCTGTGGCGGCAGGAAAATATGCGGCGCGAGCGACGCGACGCCGACCGCGACTCCGGTCAGGATCGGTTTCCGTGCGAACAGCGAATTGCCATTCGAATGCTCCGCGCAATTCGCATGGCCGGGTTGAACTGCAAATTCTTGGGCCGACGAGGACATTTTCGATGCTCCCTTTTCCGAGTCGGCGCACCGTTTACGTCCCGTACCATGGTACAGGGTCAAGCGGATGTTTTGGGGATAAGCTGTTTATGTCCGCTTTCGACCCATTGCGGTCATTAGCGAGGACTTCGACCGGCATTCTAAATTATGCGGCAGGATCGCTGCGCAAACGTGACCTCCTCTTCCTCCCCTCCCTGGAAGGGAGGGGGCGGGGGTGGGTAACGCCGTCAAGGCGTTCCGTGCACCGAGTCAGAATGAACTCGGCAGCTCCGTCAGGGTTGCCCTCAACCTCGCTGTTCCAGAGCCGGACGACCGCCCAGCCTTGACTTTCTAGGAACGCCGTCCGGCCGGCGTCATAATCAACGGCGTCCGCATGCTGGCTGCCATCAAGCTCAATTGCGAGCCTCGCCTCCCGGCAGGCGAGGTCGACGATAAAAGGCTCGATGACCAGCTGGCGGGTGAAACGGGGGCGGTATTGGCGCAGGCGGACCCACAGCAGGCGCTCGGCCTTGGTCGAACTGTTGCGAAGTTCACGCGCGTACGAAGTTAGCTGCTCCGGAATTCGTGTCATTGCGCAACCGTAGCAAAGCTCGCTCCGCTCGCCACCCACCCCTTGATCCCCTCCCTGGAAGGGAGGGGAGAATGCGCGATTCTACGACACGCTGCTAACGTCCGCTTTCCACCCATAACGGACATTAGCCGAGTGAGCGGACTTAGGAACAAGTCACATGCGCGGCAGCGAATAAACCGTCGCGTCACCCGGGAACGTGATGTCGACCTTTGTCACCCGCCCCGCAGCATCCCGCACGAACACCATCGTACGGTCGTCAGCCTTCATGAAGAAGCGATCGGTCGCTTCCTGCGTCATGGCGAACGGCCCTGCCGTGGTCTCCCAATACAGCCGCCCGCGATCGACAAATACCTTCGCCGGCGTTGCCCACGATCGCTCGTATAGGCCGGCATATTGCTGCAACACGGCCGGGTCGGACGCCATCTCGTGGCGTGGCGGCACGATCGTCGCCCGCCACTTGGCGACGTTCGCCGCGGCGAGCGGAGCACACGGCAGCGACGCATCGACAAACCGGACCAGAACTGCACACGCCATCGCATTGCCTTCGATCCCGGCAATGCCGTTGTGGCCGCTCAGCGCACCTCCGTTCGACAGCGCGACGAACACCAGCTCGCGCTCGGGCACGATCAGCGCAACTGCCGAATAGGCGCTGGGGTAATAGCCATAATGATTGATCAGCCGGTGCCCGTGATAGTCCACCACGAACCAGCCATGGGCATAGGGCAGCCGATTCCCATTCGCCGTAGCCGGCGTCGTCCACATCACCTGCAGCGTCTCCGGCTTGAGCAGGCGCCCGCGCATCACCGCATCCGCGAATCGCGCATAGTCGCTCGCCGTGCTGACGACGTTTGCGGCCGCATTGGGCTGGGGGTCCGGCGGGATGGACATCACCGGCTGGACGCCGCCATACATGTGATGGGGTCGTGCCAGGTGGGCATTAATGCTCTCGTAATGCGCGATGCGCTTGGCGCTGAGGCCCTGCGCATGGGGCGCGACCGCGAGCGATCCAGGCGAGGTTTGCTCGAGACCCAGCGGCTCGATCAGGCGCGTGCTGAACGCCTTCGCCAGTTCCTCCCCGGTTATGCCTTTTATGACGGTGTTGAGCTTGCCATACGGATTGCCGTTGTAGGAATAGCTGGAGCCAGGCGGGTCAGCCTCGGACGTCATGGTCAGCACATGCCGCACCGTGATTCGTGCGTCTTTGAAGGACGGGTCGTAGCGCTGCATCGGTGTGTCCAGCGACAGCAGCCCGCGCTCGACCAGCTGCATGAGGACTACCGCGGTCATCGGCTTCGTCAGCGACGCGATGTTGAAAACGGTGCCGGGGGTGACCGGGATGTTCTTTTCGGCGTCGGCCCAGCCGCGCGCGCCGGTCCACACTAGGCGCCCGTGGTCCATCATTGCCGCGGACACGCCGGGCATGGCCAGCTCGCGCATCTCGGTGTCCAGGATCGTATCCAGCGCGGCGTACCGCGGCTCCTGCGCCGGCATGTGCGCGCAGCCGGCAAGACCGGGCATTAGCGCGCCAATAATGGCGATGCGCCTCATCCGAACATCTGAGAATAGAATTGGCCAGCAATCAATCTCATCGGCAGCTCGTCGAACTCGATGAGTCCGCGATGTCGCGACCTGAATGCCGCGAACACCTCTGAAGAGAACGGAACCACTTGCTCGCCATCTCTGACGGTTTGCTCGTCATGGTATGCGGATGCGGCAACCGGCCGAAAACGAAAAGGGCGCCCTGTAAGGGGCGCCCTTCCTTGCGACTGGAGCCAGGCCTTAAGCAGCGAGCTCTTTGGCCTTGTTGTGGATCGGCCAGGCCTTGTTGAGCACGTCGAGGATTTTGGCCAGCGCGGCCTTTTCGTCGGTGTGCTCCATCGCCGCCAGCTCGCGCGCCAGGCGCGACGAGGCGGCTTCGAAGATCTGTCGCTCCGAATAGCTCTGCTCCGGCGCGTCGTCCGGGCGGAACAGGTCGCGGACCACCTCGGCGATCGAGGTCAGGTCGCCCGAATTGATCTTCGCCTCATATTCCTGGGCGCGGCGCGACCACATGGTGCGCTTGACCTTGGGCTTGCCCTTCAGGGTCTCGAGCGCGTCCTTCATGGTCTTGTCGCTCGACAGCTTGCGCATGCCGACCGAGTCCGCCTTCGCAACGGGAACGCGAAGCGTCATCTTTTCCTTTTCGAAGCGCAGCACATAGAGCTCCAGGCGGGTTCCCGCGATCTCGGTGCTCTGCAACTCGACCACCCGGCCAACGCCATGCTTGGGGTACACCACATAATCGCCAACATCGAAGTTAAGGGCCTTTGCAGCCATTCCGTCACCTCTTCTCAATGCCCACTTGCGTCACTGCCTTGCGCACCGTATCGCCCCCCAATAGCGACCCCCCGGTCCGGCAATGATTCCGTACGTGGTTGTGAACCTGTATGAAACGACCGCCGCAGACCGCGACGGCCGATGACAATTATATAACAGAATTAAAATCAGATTTCGAGTCCTAGCTGCTGCGGCGCGGGGTCATCTTCCTCAACGATCGAATGAAGGCCCAGGCCAAGCAGCCGAACGCCCTTTGCAGCCGGCAGCAAGCCGTCCAGCAGCGCCTGCCCCGCCGCTTCAAATGCCGCAAATTCAGTTATTGATGTAGGGAAGCTTTTGGATCGTGTTATCTGGGAGAAGTCGGCGAATTTTACCTTCAGCGTCACCGTCCGGCCCTTTACTTCGGCGCGCTCGATCCGTTGCCAGGCATAGCCTGCGACGCGGGTCAGTTCCCGGCGCAGGTCCTCGGCTTGCCAATGGTCGACGTCGAACGTTCGCTCGGCGCTGACCGACTTGTACGGGCGGTCAGGCTTCACCTCGCGCTCGTCGATTCCCCGGGCGATTCGCCAGTACCAGCGGCCCGACGATCCGAAGTGCGCCTCCAGCTGCTCCATCGGCCATTGGGCGAGATCGGCCCCCGTCAATATGCCCAGCTTCTCCATTTTTGCCGCGGTAACCGGTCCGACGCCATGGAACCGCTTGACCGGCAGGGCGGCGACGAACGCTGCACCCTTTTGCGGCGGGATGACGCACAGCCCGTCGGGCTTGTTCTGGTCCGACGCCAGCTTGGCGACGAACTTGCAATATGAAACGCCGGCGGAGGCGGTAAGGCCGGTCTCGGCCCGGATGCGGGCGCGGATTTCTTCTGCGATCGCCTTGGCGCTGCCCAGGCCGCGCCGGTCGTCGGTGACGTCCAAATAGGCTTCGTCGAGAGAAAGCGGCTCGATCAGGTCGGTGTAGTCGGCGAAGATGGCTCGGATCTGCTGCGACACGGCGCGATAGACGTCGAACCGGGGCTTGACGAAGATCAGCTCGGGACAGCGACGCTTCGCAGTGACCGAGGGCATGGCCGACCGGACGCCATATCTGCGAGCCTCGTAGCTCGCTGCCGCCACTACTCCTCGATGTCCGCCGCCGACCGCGACCGGCTTGCCCTTCAGCTCGGGATCATCGCGCTGCTCGACCGACGCAAAGAAGGCGTCCATGTCGATATGAATGATCTTGCGCGAAGGCAGCGGGGGCGAATCAGGCACGGCAGGCCAGCATAGAATGTCCGTATCGCCCCCGCGACCGCACCGAGCAGGAGGGTGAGCGGAGCGAAGCGAGCGAGGCCTATGCGAAGAGCTGCGGGCCTGGCGGACGGCCTGCGGCGCAGCGGACAGGACCGACGGCGCGGATTTACTCCGCGCCGGCCCTTGCGCCCGTTGGAATCGCCTAACTTGGCATTGGGGCGGAGTCATGCTTTAGGGCGCCGCAATTCATCCAACAGGACTCACCCATGAACATCCACGAATATCAGGCCAAGGAACTGCTCGCGAAGTTCGGCGTGCCGGTTCCCGAAGGCCATGCCGCCATGACGGTGGAGGATGCCGTTCGCGCCGCGAAATTGCTGCCTGGGCCGCTGTGGGTGGTCAAGGCACAGATCCACGCCGGGGGCCGCGGCAAGGGCAAGTTCAAGGAATTGGGTCCCGATGCCAAGGGCGGCGTCCGCCTCGCCCGGTCTTACGACGAGGTCCGCTCGAACGCGGAGGAAATGCTCGGCAAAACGCTGGTCACCGTCCAGACCGGGCCCGAGGGCAAGCAGGTCCAGCGGCTCTACATCACCGACGGCGTCGACATTGAAAAGGAATTCTATCTCGCACTGCTGGTCGACCGCGCTTCCGGCCGGATCGCCATCGTCGCCTCGACCGAGGGCGGCATGGATATCGAGAAGGTCGCCCACGACACGCCGGACAAGATCGAAACCATCACCATCGACCCCGCGACCGGGCTGATGCCGCACCACGGTCGCGCCGTCGCCGCGGCGCTGGGCCTTTCCGGCGACCTCGCCAGGCAGGCAACCAACGTCACGGCAAGGCTGTACGACGCCTTCCTCGGCACCGACGCCTCACAGATCGAGATCAACCCGCTGGCGATCACCGGCGACAATAAGCTGATGGTGCTGGATGCCAAGGTCGGCTTCGATTCCAACGCCATGTTCCGCCACAAGGACCTGGCCGAGTTGCGCGACTTCTCGGAAGAGGATCCGATGGAGATCGAGGCGTCGAAACATGACCTCGCCTACATCAAGCTGGACGGGAACATCGGCTGCATGGTCAACGGCGCCGGCCTTGCCATGGCGACGATGGACATCATCAAGCTGAACGGGGCCTTCCCCGCCAACTTCCTCGACGTTGGCGGCGGCGCCAACAAGGAAAAGGTCACCGCCGCCTTCAAGATCATTTTGAGCGACCCGTCGGTAAAGGGCATCCTGGTCAACATCTTCGGCGGCATCATGCGCTGCGACATCATCGCCGAAGGCATTGTCGAGGCGGCCAGGGAAGTCTCGCTCGGCGTGCCGCTGGTGGTCCGCCTCGAAGGCACCAATGTCCAGCAGGGCAAGGATATTTTGGCGATGAGCGGCCTGCCGATCGTCGCCGCGGACGATCTGGGCGACGCCGCCCGCAAGATCGTGGCCGAGGTCAAGCAAGAGGTGGCGGCCTAGGCCCGCCCGTCAGGAGAGAAGCATGAAGCTGCTCGTCGCCGTCAAGCGAGTGATCGATTTCAACGTCAAGCCGCGGGTCAAGATGGACGGCTCGGGCGTCGATCTCGCCAATGTCAAAATGTCGATGAACCCGTTCGACGAGATTGCCGTCGAGGAGGCGATCCGCCTCAAGGAAAAGGGCGTGGCGACGGAGATCGTCGCCGTGTCGATCGGCCCGGCCAAGGCGCAGGAGACGCTGCGCACCGCGCTGGCGATGGGCGCTGACCGCGCCATTCTGGTCCAGACAGAGGAAGAGGTGGAGCCGCTGGCGGTCGCCAAGATCCTGAAAGGCATCGCAGGCGAGGAAAATCCCGACCTCATCGTCCTCGGCAAGCAGGCGATCGACGACGACTCGAACCAGACCGGCCAGATGCTGGCGGCGCTGCTCGGATGGTCGCAGGCGACCTTCGCCTCCAAGCTCGAAGTCGAAGGCACCGATTTCAAGGTCACGCGCGAGGTCGA
>DASTOV010000016.1:0-15090 GCA_035720125.1 Sphingomicrobium sp.
CCAGCACCTGCTGCGCCTTAGGACTGGCCTTGAGCGCGGCGGCGAACTCGGGATGCAATTCGACCGGAGGCTTCGGCTCATGCTTTGCCTTGCGCGGTGCCGGAGCGGTCCTGGCGAGCGCCACGCCTTCGCGGATCATCGCATCCAGTTCAGGATCTGGAGGCAAGTCGTCGAGCGACGTCAGTCGCCCGAACTGGCCCATCGCGCCCGCCTTGGGCGAGCCGTCACCAATTTCCTGCCCGCGCCAGAAATTCAATGCTGCATGGGCCTTGAAGGCCGCCATCATCAGCAGGATCTTGCCGTCCACGGTAAAACCGGGCGCTCCCCATTTCATCGTTTCCTCGGCTTCCGGCGCGGCCGCATGGACGCGAACCCGGACATGCTCCAGGATCGGCCTTGCAAATGGCGCAGCCTTGGCGATGTACGCGTCGATGCGGGGGTCATGGCTCATAATATCCCTCCGCCGAGCATCAGCCGCAGCACCCCGACCAGGATCACCACTAGATTGAGATTGCGGCCCGACGTTCCGCCGGAAATGGCACCGATACCCGCGCCGATCACGGCGAGCGGGATGATCAGCCAATTGGCCCAGCCCAGCAAGGGTATGAAGGCGATCGCAGCGCACACCAGCGCAACCACGCCGATGACCAACGAGACGAAATTGAGCATCTGCCGTCCCCCGAAGTTGCGCTGGGGCCTTAGCAGTTATCTTGCCAGTTCGGAACGGCTCAGCCTTCAGCCAATTCAGGGCATTCGCGTTGTCGCGCCAGGCGAATGTCCCGGATCATCGCGGAAACGTAAAGCGCCAGCGCTGTCCAGATGCAGCCAAATGCGATCGCATGAGCGAAGGTGAATGGCTCGCCATAGACGGCAACGGCCAGCAGGAACTGCAAGGTCGGGGCAATGAACTGCAGCATGCCAACAGTCGAATAGGCGAGGCGACGCGCCGCCGCAGTGAAACAGAGCAGGGGAACGGTCGAAACAACGCCGGCTGCCAGGAGGAGCGCGGTTTCCTGGCCGCCGGAACCGAACATCGGACGACCAACGGTTCCACCGATCAGCAGCCAGCCGAGCGCGAGCGGGAAGAGCAGCGCGGTCTCGATCGTCAGTCCAGCCAGCGACTCTACATGAATGACTTTTCTGAGGAGGCCGTAGGTCGCGAAGCTGAAGCAGAGTGTAAGACTGATCCATAGCGTGCCGAGCGCGCCCGCGGCCAGCACGGCAATTCCGCCTGCCGCGATCGCCACAGCGGCCCACTGCAAGCGGGTTAGCCGTTCCTTCAGGATGAACCGGCCGAGCAGGATGTTGGCCAGCGGATTGAGATAATAGCCGAGGCTGCCGGCCAATATATGTCCGCTATTGATGGCATAGACGTAAAGCAGCCAGTTGCCGCCGATCAGCAGGGCAGTCAGCAACAGCATCGCCATTGCCTTGCGACTGCGAACGGCGGATCGGATCTGGTCCCAAGCACGCGCGATTGTGACCAAGAGAAGCAGTACGACCAGGGACCAGACAATCCTGTGCGCAACGATATCGATCGAAGGAACCGCCTGCAGCCACTTGAAGTAAACCGGCAAGACGCCCCACAGTCCGTAGGCGGCTAGACCGTAGAAAAGTCCGGCGCGGGCGCGGCTGTGGGCCGACTGTTCGGGCAGGGGCGCATTCATTTCGGCTGCGCCTAGCGGCTATAACGCCCCAGTCAATCGACATGCTGAACCGATCGTTAGTTGCAAGCGTTGCGTGCCTTTGTCACCCTGTGGGTGCCGGGGCATAGTCTTTCAGGAGTCGCTCAGTTGAGGGCTTTTTGGTCCGTCTTGCTTATGCTTGCTCTTGGGCTGGCTGGTTGCACCCAGCCGGACAAGGACAAGCCGCGCCCGGTGATTTCTGCTCCCCCGCCGACCAAGGCCGAGATCTGGCAGCGGATTGCCAGTTCCGAAGATGCCAACCGAATTCACCGTGTCGGCACTGCCTGGTCAGAAGGTCTGGAGCAGGCTCGCGCAGCCGGCAACGGCAACGATTTGAGGGCTGAAGGCAAGTTGCTCGATCCCAATGCGGCGCAGCCGAAGCCGGCACCGACGCCGGGGAGCTACAGCTGCCGGATGGTCCGACTGGGGCGTGAAGGCAGGCGCGGACCCGCCTTCCAGAAATTCAAGCCCTTCTTCTGCTATGTCGGAGTGGAAGGAGAGCTGTTCACCATCGTCAAGCAGACCGGTAGCCAGCGGCCCGCCGGGCGACTGTGGGAAGATGACAATGACAACCAGCTGATTTTCCTCGGCACGCTGGCGCTCGGCAATGAAGAAGAAGCCCGCGCCTATGGAGATGATGCAAAGCGTGACATGGCGGGCGTTTTCGAACGCATCGCGCCATTCAAGTGGCGACTTGTCATTCCCTTCAGCCAGTCGGGAGCCCGTCTGGACGTGTTCGAACTGACCCCTGTTGCCGAACAACCCAAGGAATGAGCAGCCGAACCGAAGCTTTGGCGGATCCTGCCGAGGTTCGCGCCCATTTGGTCGCGGCGGCGGCGGCAGGGCATATGCTGACCTATTCCGAACTGCTTGAACATCTCGGCTACGGATTTTCGCGGCCCAAGATGCGGCAGCTGTGCAAGACGCTGGGAGCGGTCGATGAAGAGGCCGCCGCGCGGGGCGAGCCGGAACTTGCCGTTCTCGTCGTGCGCCAGTCGGATGGAATGCCCGGCCAGGGCTGGTGGGTTGCCGGCGGGGCCTCGGCCAATGGCTACGAAGGACCATGGGAGGGGCCCGACGCTGCCAGGTTCATCCGGCGTCTCCAGCAGAAAACCTTCGACTATTGGGCAATGGCGGACGTGGACCGTTCCGGCTAAGGGGCAGCCATGGCTCAACAATTCGGCGACAATGTGCGGACGTTTACCGTCGGCGAGGACGATGACGGCATCCGGCTAGATCGCTGGTTCAAGCGCAACTTGCCTGACGTCAGCTTCAATACCGTCTCGCGCTGGGCGCGCACGGGTCAGCTGAGGATAGACGGCCGGCGCGCTACGCCGGGCGACCGGCTGGAAACCGGCCAAATTCTCCGGGTCCCGCCGGCGGAGGCGGCCCCTGTCGAGGGCCCCGGCGCGCGGCCGAAGCGCATCGTCGAGTCATTGAGCGAGGATGAAGCCGCATTCGTCAAGGATATGGTCCTCGCCAAAGGGCGTGACTGGTTCATGCTCAACAAGCCGCCGGGCCTGGCGACCCAGGGCGGGACCAAGACCGTTCAACATCTCGACCGACTGCTCGACGGCCTGGCGGATGCCAACGGTCCCGGGGCAGGGCAAAGGCCCAAGCTGGTGCATCGGCTCGACAAGGACACCAGCGGCGTCCTGCTGGTGGCGCGCTCGGCCAGGGCGGCCGGCCATTTCACGAAGGCCTTCGCCGGCCGGACCGCGCGCAAAGTCTATTGGGCGCTTGTCGTCGGCGTACCGTCGGTCGAGCAAGGCATGATCGACGCGCCGCTTGCCAAGCAGCCGGGAACGGGCGGCGAGAAAATGCATGTCGACCATGAAAATGGTCTGCCGGCGAAGACCCGCTACCGGCTGGTCGATCGCGCCGGAAACCGTGCCGCCTGGGTCGAGTTGCAGCCACTGACTGGCCGTACCCACCAGCTTCGCGCGCATATGGCTGCGATCGGCCATCCGATCGTCGGCGATGCAAAATACGGCGGGGCGGAAGCCTTCCTGACCGGCGGAATCAGCCGCAAGCTGCACCTCCATGCGCGGCGCCTGAAGGTCGAGGGACTCGACGGCAAGCCGATTGACCAGACGGCCGAACTCCCGCCGCACTTCAAGGAGAGCCTGGGGACCCTGGGCTTTGACCCCATGGCCGGCGATCAGTTGCCGCTGGATACGCCCGACCCCGCCCGAACCCCTGAAACTAGGGCCAAGCGAGCCGCTGCCCATGCCAAGGCCGTACGCAAGGCGCGCAAGGGTGAACGGCGTGCTCGCGGGGCCAGTCCCACGAAGCGGCCGGGAAAGCGCAAGTGACCAAGCTCGCCATATTCGATTGCGACGGAACCTTGGTCGATAGCGGAGGGACGATCCATGCCGCGCTCGAGCAGGCTTTCGCCGCACACTCGGTCGAATGCCCACCCCGCGATGTGACCAAGAAGGTCATTGGGCTCAGCCTGCTGGAGGCGATGGCCGCACTTGTCCCTGATGGAGACCATGCTTCGCTAACCCAGTGCTACAAGGACGCGTTCTTTGCCATGCGCGGCGCTGGGCAGGTCAAGGAGCCCTTGTTCGAGGGTATCGTCGAGCTTCTCGACGTGCTGGAGGCTGACGATTGGCTGCTCGGCGTGGCGACCGGCAAGAGCGACCGCGGCCTTCGCCATTGCCTGGAAAGGCATGGGCTGGGCGGCCGTTTCATCACGCTGCAGACTGCCGATCACAATCCATCCAAACCGCATCCGGCAATGGCGTTGGCGGCCATGGCCGAGGCCGGGGCGGAGCCAGCCCGCACCATCTTCGTCGGGGACACGGGTTGGGACATGGGCTGCGCCCGCGGCGCCTGCGTCGGCGCAATCGGGGCCGGGTGGGGCTATCATGAAGTCGACGAGCTCACAGCCGGCGGAGCAATTGGCGTGGCCATGACGCCGTCCGATGTGGTTGGGCTGGCCGACAGATGGATCGGGAGAAGCGCGTGAAGGACGAAGAACTTTGGAGGAAGCGATTCCAGCTATTCGCGGCCATCAGGATTTTCGGGCTACTGACCTTCCTGCTAGGTATCGCCATTGCCTTTTCCGACCTGGTCAGGCCGGGCGGGTGGAAGCTGCTGGGCGGGATCCTGGTCGTTATCGGCGTCATCGACGCAGTCATTGCTCCGCGGATACTGAAGCGCGGCTGGGAGCGGCTCGACAAGTGAGGCGATTCTGGCAGGCCGCCGAGACGATACCGGTGAATAAGGGGTACGCGATTGCGCTCGACGGTCGCCGCGTAAAAACTCCCGCAAAGTCCGACCTGGTCCTGCCTGCCCTGGCACTTGCAAAGGCCGTGGCCGAAGAATGGAACGGCGTCGGCAAATATGTCGACCCGCGGGCCATGCCGCTGACCGGGCTGGCCAATGCCGCGATCGACCGCATCGCGCCGGACAAGGGAAATTTCGCCGCCGGGATCGCGCGTTACGGTGAAAGCGACCTGACTTGTTACCGGGCCGAAGGGCCGGAAGAGCTGGTCCGGCGGCAAGGTCAGGCATGGGACCCGCTGCTCGGCTGGGCGTGCCGCCGCTATGACCTGGATTTTGTCACCTGTACCGGGGTGATGCACGTCCCTCAGCCCGATGAGACGGTTCGCAAGCTCGCCCATGCGGTCGCGGCACTGGAGGCATTCCAGTTGGCAGGCCTGTCGCCCTTGGTGACGATCGGCGGCTCGCTCATCGCCGGGCTGGCCGTGCTGGAGGAGATGATGCCTGCCGAGGCGGGGTGGGCGGCGGTCAGTCTCGACGAGCGATGGCAACTGGAGCAATGGGGCGACGATTGCGAAGCCCGTGCCGCGCTCGACTCGCGCCGGCGCGACTTCCTGGCGGCAGCCCGATTTCTGGAGTTATTGCGCGGGTGACCCGGCGACGAGGTCGCGTACGAAGCTGACGAGTCCGGATTGCCGCCACCGTTTCAGTCGTTCCGCGTCGAGGATCGAACGAACTTCGCGGAGGCATTCGTCCATATCCTCGTTGATGAGGACATAGTCATATTCGGCCCAATGGCTGATCTCGGCCGCTGCCCGCTGCATCCGGCCGGCGATGACCTTGTCGCTGTCGGTGCCGCGTTCGTGAAGTCGCCGTTCCAGCTCCTTCATCGACGGCGGCAGGATGAAAACCCGGACCAAATCTTCACCCATGGCGGCATGAAGTTGCTGAGTCCCTTGCCAGTCGATGTCGAAGATAACATCGCGCCCTTCCCTGAGCGCCGCCTTGATCGGCGCCTGGGGCGATCCGTAATGATAGTCGAACACCGGCGCCCATTCGGCGAAATCGCCGTCCCGGACCATCCGCTGGAATTCGGTGTCGTCGACGAAATGATAGTCGACGCCGTCGACTTCGCCGGGACGCTTGGGCCGGGTCGTCGCGCTGATTGACAAGGTGATGTGAGGGTCGGATTCCAGCAGCATGCGACTGATCGTCGACTTCCCGGCGCCGGATGGCGAAGAAAGGACGATGAGTAGACCGCGGCGGCGGCGGAGTGGTTGAGGGCTGGTCGGATCGGCCATGTGCGCTGTTGCCTTGGCACTCGCCACTCCGTCAAGCGGCACGATGAATCCGTTTTATTGTGCAATGCACAAAAAACTCTTGAAACTTATGCCGCAGTGCACTATTGTGCATTGCAGCAAAGGAGTTTTGACGTGCCGAACGAAGCCAAGGCTGACGAGACCAAGGTCGAGGGAAAGATTGAAGCAGTTGCCAAGGCTGCCGAAGCACCGGTGAAGGCCGTTGCCGAGAAGGTGGAAGAGGTTGCCGCTCCGGCGATCGTGAACACGCCGGTTATCGAAACCAAGCTGGTCACCAAGGCCAAGCCGGCTGCCCGCCGTGCCCGCAAGGCTTCGGCCAAGGCCGTCGAAACCGTGAAGAATGTAAGCAAGCGCCAAGCCAAGCCGGCAAAGCGTGTTCGTAAGGCGGCCAAGGCAAGGAAGCCGGTCGCCAGCGTCAAGCAAATCGAAGGGAAGAAGACCATGACTTATGATTTCAACCAGCTGTTCGCCGGCTTCCAGATCCCCGGCGCCGACAAGTATCAGCAGTTCGTTGCCGACGCCGGCGAGCGCAGCCAGCAGCTTGCTGCCAAGTCGCAGAAGGCGGCCGAAGAGCTGACCGACCTCGCCAAGGCCAATGTCGAGGCGTTCGTCGAAGCGAGCCGCATCGCCGTCGGTGGCGCCAAGGCCATCGGCCAGGACGTCATTGCTTCGGGCCGTGAGGGCATCGAGCAGGCTTCGGATGCGGTGAAGACCCTGGCCGAGGCGAAGTCGCCGGCCGAGTTCTTCCAGATCCAGTCGGACCTGGCCCGCGCTTCGTTCGACCGCATGGTCGCCGAAACGTCGAAGCTGACCGAGCGCGTCGTGAAGCTGGCCGGTGAGGCCGCCGAGCCGCTGCAGACCCGCGCCAGCCTCAATGCCGAGCGCATCAACACTTTGGTTGCCTAACCTCTCCCCCTCTTTTGGAAGGCAACCCAGTACCAGCGGCCGTCTCCCTTGCGGAGGCGGCCGCTTTTCTTTTCGGGACAGGGGCAGCGAGCCACCTTGCGGCTCGTTGCGGCGATGCCATATTTTAGGCCGCAGATGTTGAACGACCTGATTCTGATGGCCGGCGATGAGCCGGGGCAGGGCGACGGCCTCGACGAGATCGAGACCGGCGTCGTCACGCGCACCCGGCCGCGCACCAAGAAGCCCAGCAATTACAAGGTGCTGATGCTGAACGACGACTATACTCCGATGGAGTTCGTCGTTCTCGTTCTGCAGCGCTATTTCTCGATGGATCTCGAAGATGCGACCCGCGTCATGCTCCAGGTCCACCAGCAGGGCGTCGCGGTCTGCGGCGTCTTCACCTACGAAGTCGCCGAGACCAAGGTTTCCCAGGTCATCGATTTTGCCCGAGAGAACCAGCACCCGCTGCAGTGTACGCTTGAAAAGGCCTGACATCTTGTGAGTCTGCCGCGGTGCGCTAAAGCGCGCCGATGGACTCCATTCGCATAACCGGCGGCAAGCGCCTTGAAGGCCAGATTTCCATCTCGGGCGCCAAGAACAGCGCACTGGCGCTGCTGCCCTGCGCGCTGCTGACCGACGAAAAGCTGACTCTGGCCAATCTGCCGCGGCTGGCCGACGTCGACAGTTTCGGTCACCTGCTCAATCAGCTCGGCGTGTCGACCAAGGTCGCGGGGGTGAAGAAGGGCGAGGTCGGCCGCAGGATGACGCTAGAAGCGAGCGAGATCGCTTCGACGGTCGCGCCCTATGACATGGTCCGCAAGATGCGGGCCTCGATCCTGGTGCTCGGCCCGATGCTGGCCCGCGCGGGCGAATCCACCGTCTCGCTGCCCGGCGGCTGCGCGATCGGCGACCGGCCGATCGACCTGCACCTGAAAGTGCTCGAAAGCATGGGTGCGGAAATCGAGCTGGCCGCGGGCTATGTGAAGGCGACTGCGCCGAAAGGCCGGCTGCCCGGCGGTGATTTCAGCTTCCCGGTAGTGTCGGTCGGCGCGACCGAAAATGCGGTGGTGGCGGCGGTGCTGGCCACCGGCCGCACCCAGCTGTTCAATGCAGCGCGCGAACCGGAAATCGTCGACCTCTGCAACCTGCTGGTGGCAATGGGCGCAAGAATTGAGGGCGTCGGCTCGTCGCACCTCATCATCGACGGGGTCGAAGGTCTCCATGGCTGCACCTATGAAGTCATGCCCGACCGGATCGAGGCGGGCAGCTATGCCTGTGCCGCAGGCATCACGGGCGGATCGATCGAGTTGGTCGGCGCGCGCCCTTCGGACATGCTGGCGGTGACTAACGCATTGACCGCCGCGGGCCTCAATGTCGAATGCACCAAGCGCAGCATGAAGGTCAGTGCCGATGGGCCGCTGAAGCCGCTTGCGATCTCGACCGCGCCCTATCCGGGCTTTCCGACCGACATGCAGGCCCAGTTCATGGCCATGCTCACCCAGGCGGACGGGCAGAGCTTCCTCGAGGAAACGATCTTCGAGAACCGCTACATGCACGTGCCGGAGCTTCGCCGCATGGGCGCGGACATCGAGGTTCATGGACGCTCGGCGATCGTCAAGGGCGGCGCCAAGCTGACCGGTGCGCAGGT
This sequence comes from Sphingomicrobium sp., assembly GCA_035720125.1. Lineage (GTDB taxonomy): Bacteria > Pseudomonadota > Alphaproteobacteria > Sphingomonadales > Sphingomonadaceae > Sphingomicrobium. The sequence continues at coordinate 8,790 of DASTOV010000016.1, forward strand.
CATGGCGACCGACCTTCGCGCCTCGATGAGCCTGGTCCTCGCGGGCCTCGCCGCCGAGGGCGAGACCGAGGTGCTGCGAGTCTACCACCTCGACCGCGGCTATGAGCGGTTGGAGGAAAAGCTCAGCGCGGTCGGCGCGACGATCGAGCGTGTAAGCGCGGGCTAAATCGCGTCGAAGGCGTGCAGGACCAGGCCGACCAGACCGCCAACCAGTGTTCCGTTGATGCGGATATATTGCAGGTCGCGGCCGACCGTGGTTTCCAGCCGGTCGGTAATGGTCTGCGCGTCCCAGCGGCGGACCGTCTCGCTGACCAGCTTGACGATCGATCCGCCATAGCTTGCGGCCATTCCGGACACCGATCGACGGACGAACATGTTGATCGCGGACTTGAGGCGCGGGTCATTCTCCAGGCTCTGGCCCATCGAGTGCAGCACTTCGCCCAACTTGCCGGCCATCGCCGCATCGGGGTTGCGGGCCGCGCGGATGACGGCCTCGCGCCCTTTTTGCCAAAGCGTATCGAGCCACAATGACACCGACTTGTTGTCGAGCAGCTGGAGCTTGATCTCCTCGACTTTTTCTCTCGTCTCGGCCTTGGTCTGAAGGTCGTTGGCGAGCTGGGCCAGCGCCTCTTCGATCTTGATCCGGACGGGATGTGCCGGGTCGGTGTGCATGTCGGCGCTGAGCTTGCGCAGCCCATCGACGATCGCATCGGCGAGCTTGGCATCCAGGCCGGCTAGCTTCAGGACCCAGTTGGCCCGCTTGTGGACCATGTCGCGGATCAGCCCCTCGTTGGCATCCAGCGCGCGCGCGGTCCAGCGGATCGCCGCCTCCAGCATCGGAACGTGGCGTTCCTCGTTGATCGCGGACGCAAGCGCGTGACCGAGCAGCGGCGACACTTCCATCTTGCGGATGCGATTGGCGATCGAGCTTTTGACCAGGCCGCCAAGCCGTTCGTCGTCGAGGCTTTCGAACAGGTCGGCGATCAGGCGGCTGGCACCGTGCCGGATCCGGGTCTCCTCACCCTGTGGAGCCTGGAGGAAGCGACCGACGGCGCCGGCAACATCCATGTTGCGCATGCGGCGGGCGACGACCGGCGCAACCAGGAAGTTCTGCTTCAGGAAATTGGCCAGCGCCTCGCCGATCCGGTCCTTATTGCGCGGAATGATCGCGGTGTGGGGGATCGGCAGGCCGAGCGGGTGGCGAAACAAAGCGGTGACCGCGAACCAGTCGGCAAGTCCGCCGACCATTGCCGCTTCGGCGAATGCCTTCACATAACCGACCCAGGGATAGGTGTCCTCGAACTGGCGGGTAACGGCGAAGACCAGGGCCATCAGTACCAAAAGGCCGGTCGCGGCCGCCTTCATGCCCGCGGCACCCGGCTGTGCAGGATTGAACCGCGTCGCCAGGGAAAGGTTCGGGACCGGATGTGAGGGCGGCGAACTCATCGCCGCCACTCTAGCCTGACGTTTCTCGATGTCACTCCGCCGGGACTGGCGCCGCATCTCCGTGCTGTGTGCCAGGCGTTGCGTGGTGCGGCTCGTAAGTCAGCACACGCTGCCGCAGCCAAGGCCCGATGCGCTTCTCCAGGCCATCGGCAAGGCTGAATCCCGCCGGCACGATCAACAGCGTGAGCAGCGTCGACATTATCAGGCCGCCGATCACGACAGTGCCCATCGGTGCCCGCCAGGCGGCATCGCCCGACAGGGACACGGCAGTCGGGACCATGCCGGCGACCATCGCCACCGTTGTCATCACGATCGGCTGGGCGCGCTTGTGACCTGCTTCGATCAATGCCTCGCTCTTGGGCATGCCATGGTCCATCATCTCCACCGCGAAGTCGACCAGCAGGATCGAATTCTTGGCGACGATCCCGAACAGCATCAGGATGCCGATGAATACCGGCAGCGAGAGCGGCTGGCCGATGATCGCGAGAGCAAGCAGACCGCCTAGCGGCGCCAGCAGCAGCGAACCCATGTTGACAAGCGGCGACATGAACCGCCGATAGAGCAGCACCAGCACCGCGAAGACCAGCATGATGCCCGAGGCGAGCGCGATCATGAAGCTCTGCATCATCTCCTGCTGCCATTCCTCGTCGCCGAACGGGGCGTTCGAAACACCGAGGGGCAGGTTCTTCATCGTCGGCAGCTCGTTGATCTTGGCCATGGCGTCGCTCTTGACGACATCCGGCGCCAAGTCGGCTCCGACGAAAATGCGGCGGTTCTGGTTGTAGCGCTGGATCGTCGTCGGCCCGGAGCCGAAACTGATCTCGGCCACGCGGCTCAACGGCACGCTTCCACCCGACGCGGTCGGCACCGGCAGGTTGCGAATGGTCTCGAGGTCACGGCGAGAGGATTCCGGTAGCATGACCCGGATCGGAACCTGGCGATCGGACAACGAGAATTTGGCGCTGTTCTGATCAATGTCGCCCATCGTCGCGATGCGGATTGTCTGGCTGAGCGCCGTGGTCGTGACGCCAAGCTGGGCTGCCAGGTCTAGCTGCGGCCTGATCAGCAGCTCCGGCCGGCGGAGGTCCGCATTGACGCGCGGCGCGCGAACTTCCTTCAGCTCGCTCATTTCGTCCACCAGCTTGCTGGCAGTCTGGTTGAGCAGGACGGGGTTCGAGCCCGACAGCATGATCGATATGTCGCGGCCCGTGCCGCCGCCGCCACTTTGCGACAGGAAGCTGACGCGCGCATCGGCGATCTGGGCCAGTTGAGGGGTTATGTCGCGCTCATATTCGATGCTGGAGCGCTCGCGATCCTTCTTCAGCGTAATGAAGATGAAGGCATTGCCCTCGCGGATACTCTCCAGCGCATTCAGGGTTTCGGGCTGGCGGTTGATGATCTCGGCCACCTGGTCGGCCACCGTTTCGGTTTGCTCGATGGTCGTTCCCGGCAGCATTTCGATCCGCACCCGGCTGAAATCCGAATTGGTCGTCGGGAAGAACTGGCTTGGAAGCGACATGAACAGGCCGATCGTCGCCATGAAGGACAGGAAGCCGATGCCCATGATCCACATGCGATGATCACGGAAGCGCGCGGTCCAGCGGCCGGCAAAATAGTCATGGTACCGGGCTGCTCCGCCGCTCGTTGCGCGAATGGCCATGCCAAGCAGCTTTACGGCGAGGTAGCCGGCCACCAGCGCCAGGACGAAGCCAAACAGCAAGGGTAGAATTGCCGGCAACTCAAGCGGCGCCAACAGTTTGGGGACGATCGCAATCGTCCCGGCAAAAGCGGCGACAACCAGCAGGATGAAGACGAATTCGACGAACCAATAGGCAGGCTTGAGCGGGACATGTTCAAGCTTGGCGCGAAGCGCCTTGGCCTTCGTTGAATCAAGCGACCAGCGCAGGACGCTCATGTACCGGTCCATCATCCAACCCTCGCCATGGGACGCCTGCCCATGAGCCTTCAGGAAATAGGCCGCGATCATTGGCGAAATCATGCGGGCGACGAACAGGCTCATCAGCACCGCCAGAACCACCGTATATCCGAAATTTTTGAAGAACTGACCGGAGATGCCGGGCATCATCGCTACCGGAAGGAAGACCGCGACAATCGACATGGTCGTTGCAAGCACCGCGAGGCCAATTTCGTCCGCTGCATCGATTGACGCCTGCCAGGCGGTCTTGCCCATGCGCATGTGGCGAACGATGTTTTCGATCTCCACGATCGCGTCATCGACCAGTACGCCGGCGACGAGGCCAAGGGCCAGGAGCGACAGGGAATTGAGGGTGATACCCATCAAGTCCATGAACCAGAAGGCCGGGATCGCCGAAAGCGGAATGGCGATCGCCGAAATAAGGGTGGCGCGGATGTCGCGAAGGAACAGGAAGACCACCAGGACTGCCAGTACCGCTCCCTCGATCATCGCCAGCATCGAACTGGAATATTGCTGCTTGGTGTAATCGACGCTGGTGAACAGCTGTGTGAACTGTACCCCGGCATTATCCTTTTCGATTTTCTCCAGCTCCTTGACCGCCTCGTCATAGACGGTCACGTCCGAAGCGCCCTTTGCCCGCGACATCGAAAAGTTGACGACCTGAGCGCCTCGAATCTTTCCGATGCGCTGCTGCTCGCCATAGCTGTCGCTGACACTGGCAATGTCAGCCAGCTGCACGGCTCGTCCGCCAGGTAGCATGATCTGGGTCTGGGAAAGCTCATAGGCGTCGAGGGCATTGCCGAGCACTCGCACGGACTGGCGCGAACCGGCGATCTCGGCCCGTCCACCGGCTGCATTGATGTTCAGCTGACGCAGCGCCGTGTTGACCTGCGACGCGGTCACGCCAAGCGATTGCATCCGAGCGGGGTCGAGGATCACGCGTATTTCGCGATCCACGCCGCCGTTGCGCTCGACCTGGGCCATGCCGTCGATCGCCAGCAGTCGCTTGGCGACGGTATCGTCGACAAACCAGCTCAACTGTTCGATCGTCATGTCGGGAGCCGCCACCGCGAAGTAGGCGATCGGCTGGCTTGACGTCGTTTCCTTCTCGATGAAGGGCTCAAGAATCCCGTCCGGAAGCTCGCCGCGAATCTGGTCGATGGCGTTCTTCACCTCGTTAACCGACTGGTTGACGTCGGTACCGATCTCGAATTCGACGACCGTGGTCGACGAACCCTCGTTGGCATTTGAACTGATGCTGCGGACGCCGGGCAGGGTCCGGACGGACGATTCGACCAGCTGGGTTATCTGGTTCTCGATTTCGGTCGGCGCGGCCCCTGGCTGGCTGATGCTGGCGATGACCACCGGGAATTCAATGTCCGGGTTGTCCTGCACGTCCATGCGCATGAACGCCACCAACCCGGCCAGGGTCAGACCGATGAAGAGCACAATCGGCGGAACCGGGTTGCGGATGCACCAGGCCGAAATGTTTCTGAAGTTCATGCCACTCGTCCCAATTCGGTCAGGTTAATTCTTCCGGCGTTGCGGCCGCACCTTGTCCCCGGGATTGAGGAAGCCGCCGGCCCGCAGAACGACCATCTCGTTGCCATTGAGTCCTGCCACGACCGCAATGCCCGTCGGAGTAACCGTTCCGGTCTTCACTGCCCGGCGCTGCGCCCGGTTATCCTTGCCAACAACATAGACGTAGTTGCCCTTGTCATCGCTGAGGATGGCCGATTCTGGCAGGACTGGCGCTTCCTGCGATCCGGCGACGATTTGCACCGATGCGAAGCCGCCCGGGCGCAGTGCTGGATTGTAGGTCAGGGCAACCCGGGCGATTCCCTGACGGTTTTGCTGATTGATCACCGGAGAAACTTGCCAAACCGAGCCAGTGTAGCTCTGGGCCGACCCAACCGGCGTAACGGTCGCCGGCGAACCGACCCGCAACGTGATCAGATCCGCTTCGCTCAGCTGCGCACGAAGCTCCATGTCACCGCCTTGCGCGACCCGGAACAGAGCGCCCGAACCCGCGCTTACAACTTGGCCGGGCTCGACGTTGCGCTCGAGGACCAGACCGGCCGATGGCGAGCGAATGTCAAGCCGGCCAATGCGGGCCCTGCTTTCTTCCAGGCTCGCCAGTGCCACACGCACGCGTGCCTCGGCAGCGTTGCGCGCTGCCTCCTTGCGGTCGATCTCGGCCTTGGAAATAAAGCCGCGCGACACCAGTGCCTGGGCCCGATCCAGCTCATTTTGCGCCAATGCGGCATCGGCGCGGGCAACTTCGACCTGGGCAGCAAGCTGCTGGGCCTGCCGAGTCTGCACTACGCGATCGATGACGGCCAGGGCCTGTCCGGCCCGGACCCACTGGCCCGGCTGGACCAGCACGGAATCGACCATGCCGCCCTCGCCCGATACCCCGACGGGCATATCGACGCGGGCCGCCAGCGTTCCGGTCGCGGAGATTGAACGGGCAACCGACTGACGCCCGGGAACGACCACCGTAACCGTCGGTATCTGGCCGCCGCCCGGTCCGGCGCCCGGACCGCCAGCGGCCGGCTCCTCGCTGCCTCCCGACATCATCAGGAAGGCAATGACCAGGATGGCGATCCCCGCCACCGCCGCGATGATGATGTTCCGACGCCGTTTCGACCGGTCAACGACGAACAGCGTGTCGGAGCTTGAGAAACTGGTTTCCCGGTTCATAGGACGCATTCTTTCCGCCAATCGTAATCAGCAGCAGCAAAATTGGCTGCCCCCACTGTATTACGCAAATAAGTCACTGCGTGCAACTGCACTTGCTGCGCCACCGGTGGAAAGCCTTTTTCTACGAACGGCGGCACGCCTTACACCGACGCGCGTTGTTGCTAAGCTGAAACGAGCGTGGTCCAAAGTTTCGTGCGCCATTTACCACAGGGAGGT
>DASTOV010000017.1:0-8866 GCA_035720125.1 Sphingomicrobium sp.
GACGATGGTTCGTCGGCTGCGGCGGCGTCGAACGACAATGCCGGTGCGAGCGACCAGGGCGTCGACGCTCCGGCGGCGAATGCCGGGCCGGTCGCGCCGAGTGTCAGCATGCCGTCGGCCGAGGCGCTGGCGGCCGCTGCCAACGGCAATGACAATGCCCAGCAGGGCGGGTCGGTCGAACAGATCGTCGCCGATGCGCTGGGCGGAGGCAACGCACCGACGGTGGATGGCATTCTTGCCAATCTGCCCGGCGGAAATGGCGAACTTCCGGCGCTTGCCCAGTTGGCAAGCCCCGGCGGCGAGCACGTGTCGGGTTGGGACATGGCCAGCCATGGGCCTATCGGCGCCGGGTTCGACATGATGTTCAAGATGGATGTCGCGATGCACCATCAGGACGCAGTTCAGCCGGTCGCAAACGGCTGACGGGGGCAGGGCCCTCCCTGTGGACGGGGAGGGCCCATCCGCCCATGACCAGAAGGGGGAAGACATGAAGAGGAAGCACTGGACGATGATCGTTCCCGGGGCGGTGCTGCTGTGCGCCACTCCGGCTTTGGGAATAGAGCTTAGGGATGCGGTGCAAGCCGCCATGCAGACCAATCCCGAAATCCGGCAGGCGGTGCACAACAAGCTTGCCACCAAGGAAGAGCGCAAACAGGCGGAAGGCCGCTGGTACCCGACCATTTCGGTCGAGGGATCGGCGGGACTTCGCAAGCTGGAGAACCCGACCCGGCGCGATCTCGGCATTGCCGACGAAGGGCTGGAGCCGGTCGAAGGCTTCATCATTGCCGACCAGTTGCTGTGGAACTCGGGCGGGCGCCAGGCTGCGATCAAGCGGGATGCGTCCCGGACCGACGCGGCGGCGGCTCGTATCGAGGAGCGCAGCGAATTCGTCGCGCTGAACGTCAGCCGCACTTACATCGACTATCTGCTGCAGCAGCGGCTGGTGGCGATCGCGCAGGACAATGCGACCTTCCATGAACGGCTGGCCGGCGACCTTCGCGAAGGCGTTGCACGCGGCTCCATCTCGGTTGCCGACCAGCAGCAGGCGGAGGAACGCCTGCAGTCGGCGCGCGCCCGGGTTACCGAAGCGCAGGAAGATCTCGATACGGCGGCGATCCAGTTCCAGGCGCTGACGGGCGTTCCGATCGACAGCGTTTCCATGGCGCCGGACCTGTCCGGCTCGATGCCCGGCACGCTTGCCGAGGCAGAGGAAGCGGCGCGGCAGAATAACCCGCGGGTCCAGGAAGCGCTAGCCGATCTTTCCTCGGCCCGGCAGGATATCAAGGTTGCCCAGGCCGAGCTCGGCCCAAGTTTTAACCTTGAGGGCTCGGCTCGCTACGGCGACGATATCGATGGATTCAAGGGTCGCACCAGCGACCTCCAGGCGCGTGTCGTGATGCGCTGGAAGATCTTCGATGGCTTCGCCAACACGGCCAATGTTCGCGAACAGAAGCAGCGCGCCGACGAGGTCCATTCGCGTCTGTTCGAGATGACGCGCCGTGCCGAAGAGGACACGCGTTCGGCCTGGAGCCGCCTCACCAACCAGAGTCGGCTGGTGGGCGAGCTTGAGACTCAAAGCCGCGTCACGGACGACCTGCTGCTCTCCTATCGCGAACAGTTCAACGTCGGCCGCCGTTCGCTGCTCGACGTGCTCGATGCGCAGAACACGCGCTTCAACGTCCAGTCGCAGCTCGAAACGGCACGCATGTCGAAGCTCTATGCCCAGTATCGCATCCTGGCGGCGTCCAATCGGTTGATCGAGGCGCTCGGCGTCCAGATCGCAACCGAATCCAACGCCAACCAGCGCGACAAGTTCGGCGTGAATCCGATCCCACCGGAAGACCGGCAGGAAAACAGCTTCCCCTATCCGATGATGGGTCCGCCCGCACCGGCCGGGATGGCTGCAGAACCTGCCCCGGCCGAAGAGCCGGCGCCGGCGGGCGGACAGTAAAAGCGTGAAGGGGACAGGCGTTGAGTATCATGCACTCGCTGGAATTAGCGCCGTCGCGTGAAATCGACCCTGTCCTCGATTGCCTGACCTTCCTCGCGCGCCGCGCAGACAGACCGTCTTCCCCGGTCTTGCTGCGCGCGGGGTTGGCTCTTTCTTCTACCGGAACGCTGCCGTTCCACCAGATCGAGCCCGCGCTCGAACAGGTCGGGATGCGCGGCGAGCCCGTTTCGCGCCGCCGCATGGCCGGCTGGCGCCTCCAGCAACTCCCGGCAATCGCGGAACTGACCGAGGACCGTGCGGTCGTGCTGCTCGAAATGAAGTCGGGCGACGCGCTCGTCTATTCCCCGGGCACGCCGGAACCGATGTGGGTCCCCGTTGCCGACCTTGAACCAGCCTTCACCGGCCAGGCGATCGCCGTCGAGGCTGATCCGACCCAGGAACGTGCGGGCGAACGGCCGTGGGACAAGATCCGGAGGACGCACTGGTTCTGGTCCGAAGTGTGGAAAGTCCGCCGCGAATTCTCGCCGGTCCTGCTCGCCGCGTTGATCGTCAACCTTTTGGCGCTGGCCGTGCCGCTGTTCACGATGAACGTCTATGACCGGGTGATCCCGAACAAGGCCGTGCCGACCCTGTGGGTTTTGGCGATCGGCGTCGCCCTGGCCCTCATCTTCGATTTCATCCTGCGCCTCGCCCGGTCCCAGCTCATTGACGAGATCGGCCGGCGGCTCGACGCCAAATATTCGCAGAAGCTGTTCGAAAAGGTGATGAACCTGCCGATGGCCGAACGCCAGGGCAGCACCGGCGCCTTTGCCAAGCGGGTCAGCGAATATGAAGGGGTGCGCGACTTCTTCGCGTCGACCTCGGTCGTGCTGATGGTCGACATCGCCTTCATGCTCATCTTCCTGGTCCTGATTGCGGTGATCGCCGGATGGCTGGTGGTGGTGCCCATCGTCGGCATCGCGGCGATGCTCACGGTCGGAGTGGTTCTGCAGAGGCGGATGGCCGGCGCCGCGCTCGACGCCCAGGCCGACAGCTCGCTGCAGCACAGCGTGCTGGTGGAATCGATCGGGGCGATCGAAACGCTGAAGTCGGCTCGCGCCGAAGGCCAGATGCTCGGTCGCTGGCGCCGCTATGCCGCCATGTCCGCCGCGACGCAGGAGAAACTGCGGCGAGTGACTTCGGTCGCGGTGAACCTCGCCTCGATCTGCCAGCAGGCGATCAGCGTGGGCCTGGTGGTCGGCGGCTTCTACCTGTTCCAGAATGGCGACATCACCATGGGCGCCATCATCGCCATCGTGATGCTGGCCGGCCGCGCCATGTCGCCGATCGGCCAGTTCGCCTTCCTGCTGACCCGCGGGAAGCAGTCGATGACGACCCTCGAGTCGCTGCAGCAGATGATGGAAGCGACCGACGAGAGGCAGGTCGCGGCGCGCAGCATCGTGCCCGAAATTCGCGCCGGGCACGTGGAATTCAAGACCACCAGCTTCCGCTATCCTGCCGCCAGCGTCGACAGCCTGGCGAATATCAACCTGAAGATCGAACCGGGCGAGCGGATTGCGATCATCGGGCGCGTCGCGTCTGGCAAGTCCACGCTTGGGCGCCTGATGTGCGGCCTCTACGCACCGACTGGCGGAGAGATGCTGGTCGACGGGCTCGACAGCCGGCAGTACCATCCGCACCAGCTTCGCGATGCCTTCCGCTATGTCGGCCAGGACGCCGAGCTGTTTTCGGGAACGGTGCGCGACAATCTGATGCTCGGCGCGGCGAAAGCTGATGACCAGCAGCTGATCGATGCCGTCGTTCGCTCGGGCGCTGACATCTTCCTGTCGCGCGACGCGGCTGGCTTTGACCGGCCGGTCGGCGAGCGCGGATCCCTCCTGTCGGGCGGACAGCGGTCGCTGCTGGTTCTCGCCCGGGCCCTCGTCAGCCCTTCGAAGCTGCTGTTCCTCGATGAGCCGACCGGTGCGATGGATACGCAGACCGAGCTTTACTTCATCGACAAGCTCAAGACGGGTCTCGCCAAGGACCAGACGCTCGTCGTCTCGACCCACCGGCACAACATGCTGACGATCTGCGATCGGCTGATCGTGATCGATGCCGGAAAGATTGTCGCCGATGGTCCCCGCGAGGAAGTTCTCGGCAAGCTTCAGAATGCAGGCAGGAAGGACGCGGCGCAATGAGGCGCCTTGCCCCCTCCCTGACATCGGCTCGCCGATCGGCGGCCTTCGCCGTCGCGGCGCTGTTGGCCGGCATCGTTGGCGGTACGACCCTGCGCATCGATCCCGGCCTTGCGTCGACCGCCTCGGTCGTCATTCCTCCCGCTGAGGCTGCCTCGCTGATTGCCGCAACGACGGGTTCGGAGCTGACCCACAGTCGGGCGATTGGCGATCGCGCCCGCTTTATCAATGCGTCCATGCCGTTCAGCACGGCACCCATCGCGGCGTCGCGACCGTTCGACCTGTCGGGATCGGACCCGCTCGACCGCCGCCGTGCCTTGCTCTGCATGACCCAGGCCATCTATTACGAAGCCGGGTTCGAACCGCTTCAGGGACGCCGCGCCGTTGCGCAGGTTGTGCTCAACCGCATGCGCCACCCGGCATTTCCCAAGTCGGTTTGCGGTGTCGTCTATCAGGGTGCGCGCGAGCCCGTCTGCCAGTTCAGTTTCGTCTGCGACGGCTCGCTTTACCGCCGCCCGGCTCTCGGTGCCTGGAAGGAGGCGGAGAAGATCGCTTCCGCCGCGATCGACGGCTTCGTCGAACGGTCGGTCGGGGCCGCCACCCACTACCATGCCGACTATGTCGCGCCGGCCTGGGCGCCGCGCCTGGCAAAAATCGCACAGCTCGGAACACATATCTTCTATCGCTGGCCGGGCGCCTGGGGTTCGACCGCCGCCTTTACCGGCCGCTATATTGGCGAGCCTCATGATCCGGCGGCGCTGCGCCCGCCGCTGCGCCGGGCAGTCCTGACCGACGGAACGACGCTAGCTGTGGATGACCCGGCAATAGCAGGCCCCCCGATCCCACGGGCAGAGAATGACGTGGGCGGCCTGCTCGACACGTCCAAGGGCTGGACATTGAACATCCCGATGCCGTCGGAGTCCAGCGCGGAGAGCCGGACGATTTCCAACCAACAGAAGGCGCCAGCCCAACCGGTCAAGCCGGTGGCCCTGGCTGCCCGCGAATAGACGAGTAACAACCATGGCGACGCTTCCCTTCCTGCCCCAAGCGACGAAGAAGCATCGCGAGCCGATGACCGGCGCGCGGCGGATCATCGTTTCGGTAGCGATCGGCTTCGCCATCTTCATCCTGTGGGCGATGCTCGCCAAGGTTGACGAGGTCACCGCCGGCCAGGGCAAGGTGATTCCGTCGAGCAAGGTGCAATTGATCCAGTCGCCGGAGCCCGCCACGATCGCCGAGCTGCTGGTGCGCTCGGGGCAGCAGGTAACCAAAGGCCAGTTGCTTGCCAGGCTCGACAATCCCGAAAGCCGCTCGATCCAGGCCGAGACCGACGCGCTGCAGGCGCGCGCGGAGCGGCTCGCGTCCGAGGGCATGGGTGGCTCTGCGTCGACACTTGAGGGTGAAGAAGCGACCTTGAGCGAAATGCGGCGGCAGGCCCTGTCGAGCCGCGTCGCGGCACTCCGCGCTTCCGCCGAGCAGCGCCGCCGCGAGGCAGCGGAAGCAGTGGCGACGATCAACTCCTTGTCGCGCAGCCTGACCTTGGCGCAGGATAATGTGGACCGCCTGGAACCACTGGCTGCCCGCAATATCGTTCCACAGACCGAGCTTGCCAATGCGCAGCGCGAAGTGGTCGACCTGCAAGGGCGGATCGCCGCCGCTCGCGAGCAACAGGGCCGCGCGATGGCCGCGGTCAGCGAGGCGAACAGCCAGGCCAGTGAAGCCTCGTTCACCTTCCGCCAGGAAGCATTGAGCGAGCGGAGCCAGGTCCAGCAAAAGATCGCCATCAACGAACAGTCGCTCAGCGCCCGTGGCGGCCTCGGGCGGATGGAGCTTCGATCGCCGGTCGACGGCATCGTCAACGACGTCCAGGTCACCACCATCGGCGGGTTCGTCCAGCCAGGCGAAAAGGTAATGGAAGTCGTTCCGATGGGCGACAAGCTGCTCGTCGAAACCCGGGTCAAGCCCAGCGACATCGCCTTCATCAAGGTCGGCGACAAGGCGCTGGTCAAGGTCACCGCCTACGATTTTTCGACCTATGGCGGGCTCGACGGCAAGGTCGTCCAGGTGTCGGCCGACAGCATCTACGACGAGGTCGAGCGCGAGGCCTATTTCATCGTCATCGTCGAAACGGAAAAGGCCTATCTGGACAAGATCGGCCGTCGGCTTCCGATCACCCCCGGCATGATGACCGACACGCAGATCATCACGGGCCGAAAGAGCGTGCTCAGCTACTTGTTGAAGCCGGTGCTCAAGGCGCGCAGCGACGCGCTGCGTGAGCGCTAGACCTTGGTCGCTTCAGGCTGTGCCTGAAGCGTGAATCAAGGTCTTTTCAAATGATGAGAAGCTGATTCACGTCTCGCCGTATGCGCGAGGCGCCCCCGCCTCGACGACCAGCTTCTTGTCAAAGCGCAACGGTCGTTGGCACCAGGCTGGCGGATTCCTGCACGACGTCCGGCAATTCATCGTCGCCCGAAGAAGGCTCGAACCGCGCATGGGCCAGCGTGACCGGCGCTTCGACACGATTGGCGGCATAGATGACCGGTGCAACGTCGCGGCGATAGCCATGCGTATAGGACCGGCCATTGGCTGCGAAGGTCAGGATCGGCTTGTAGTCCTGGACATCGCTCGAATCGACGATGCGGTCGGTGCCGTTGTCGAGCACGAGGAAGCGGCCCGCGGCGCGGACGACCAGTACGGCGTGGTCGGCGCGGCGGCTCAGGTCCTTGAGCACGACCAGGTACAAGTCTTTTTCAGGGACGCCCGCGGCACGGAGCATGGCCCGCTTGGCCAGCGCGAAGTCTTCGCAGTCACCACGCCCGCGCGTGAGGGTCTCCGCCGGAGCCATCCAGCGATCGGCGACACCGAATTGCACGCGATCGTCGACGAACCGGACCCTGGCGTTGACGTAGCTGTTCACCGCCTCGAGCTTGGCAATCACGTCCTGGTCGCGGAGCGAGGCGGCGAAGGCGCCGGCGTTGCCGCCGACGCCCGCCCCCGACACACGGCCCCAGCGCGCATCGAGCGGGCTGCGGCCGATGGAAAGGGCAACGCTGTTGAACACATCCGGCCGGTCGATTGAAACTGCCGCGCGGACCTGGTGGGCGACGGCAGGACGAAAATGGGACGGAGCCGTGGCAGGGCGAAGATTGGCCTGGCCATCCTGCTGGGCCGTAATCGCAGCCAGTGCGCTTGGTGCTCCGCCGAGGATCGCCTCGCTTTTCGACATCATCGGCCGATAGCTGGCCGTCACGACCTGTGCCTCGGCCGGCAGGGCAACGGCGGCAAGGGCCAGCGCGGGCAGGATCCTGGTGGCGAGGCGGGCTACGGTCTTCATTGCCCCGCTTGTCGCAGGACAAGGAAAAAACAGCCTTAAATCATCTGGTTAACAGGTGGCTAACGCTGTCCGGAGAGAAAGGATTCAATCGCCATGCTAAAGGCCTGGGGTTGCTCTGCATTTGCGAGGTGGCCGGCCTTTTCCAGGATGCGGAGTCTGGAATCCGGGATCAGGCGGTGAAGTTCTTCGGACAGGCCCGGTGGCGTGATTTGATCCTCGTCGCCGACCAGGATCAGCGTCGGAACATTGATCGCCGCAGCACGGTCGCGCTGGTCTGCAAGCCAGACCGCGGCGGCGCCGAGACGATAGGCGGCGGGTTCGATCGCCGCCATCGTGTCGATGACTTCGGCATGGAATTCCGCCGTTGCGGCGGAGCCGAGCAGCAGGCCGGTTCGGGCTTCCGCCAGTTCGCGCATCGTCATCGCCTGGCTGGCGGCGACCGAGCGATCGTGGATGGCCTGGCCATCCGGATGAACCGCAAAGCTGTCGGCAATGATCAGCGTCGCGCAGCGGGCGGGTGCTGCGGCGTGCATGGCAATCGCGACGACGCCGCCCAATGACAGGCCGCAGACATGGGCACTGTCGATCCCCAGCGCATCCATCGCGGCTATAACGGCAGCTGCATAATCGTCGCGCGTCGCGCCCTCTAAAAATTCGCTTTCGCCATAACCGGGATAGTCGAAGGCCAGGGCCCGACGAGTCTTCCCGAAATGATCGAGCTGAGGCCGCCAAACGCTCTTGTCGGAACCGACGCCGTGCAGGAATATGATCGGCAAAGGCGCAAGGTCGCGGCCTGCCTCCACATATCCGATGCGCCCCCGCGCGGTTTCGATGCTCGCCATTTCGTCCACCATGGGCACGCCCGCCGCACCTTTGCAAGGTGCCTCGCGCGCCCTAGGCTGGCCCCATGACCCGCATGACCGTCAATGGCGAAGCAATCCATTACCGGCTGGATCCGGAAACGCCGTTGCTGTTCGCCTTGCGCGATGCATCCAATCTCACGGGAACCAAGCACTGCTGCTACAGCGGCGACTGCGGCAGTTGCACCGTGATCGCCGACGGCCGAGCGATCTTGTCCTGCCAGATAACCATTGCCGAGGCCGAAGGTGCCGACATCACGACCATCGAGGGCCTGTCGGCGGACCGCGCTCACCCGCTCCAGCAGGCCTGGGCGGCCGAGCAGGTCAGCCAGTGCGGCCGCTGCGATCCCGGCTTCATCATGGCGCTGGCGGCCCTGATGCGCGCAACGCCCAATCCGACGCCCGAACAGCTGGCCGGCCTGCCCAATATCTGCCGCTGCGGCGCGACCCCGCGAATCTTGAAGGCGATTGCCCGGGCTGCGGCGGTCTCGGCGCCAGCCCTTCCAACGGCACAGGCGAGCGAGACCAAATCCGTTTCCCAGCC
>DASTOV010000018.1:0-13003 GCA_035720125.1 Sphingomicrobium sp.
GACCTGACCGCCATGGCGAGGAAGAACATGGTCGCCGGCGAAGTGCCCTTCTTCCTCGGCTGCGGTGCCTACAAGCACCATGTCCCCGCCAGTGTCGACCATCTGATCCAGCGCGGCGAGTTTTTGACCGCCTACACGCCCTATCAGCCGGAAATCGCGCAGGGGACGCTGCAGGTGCTGTTCGAGTTCCAGACCCAGGTTGCGCGGCTGCTTGGCTGCGAGGTCGCCAATGCGTCGATGTACGATGGCTCGACCGCCTGCTGGGAAGCCATTGGCATGGCGCGGCGGATCACGCGCAGGAAGAAGGCGATCATCTCCTCGGGTCTTCACCCGCATTATGTTTCCGTCTGCAAGACGATGGCCAAGTTCACCGGCGACACGCTGGAGACCGAGTTGCCGACGCTCGATGCCGCGACCGATGCCGAGCGGCTGATCGCTTCAATCGACGATGAGACCAGCTGCGTCGTCGTCCAATATCCCGACATCCTCGGCCGGATCACCGACCTGGCCCCGATCGCCGAGGCGGCGCAGGCCAAGGGCGCGCTGCTGATCGCGGTGGTGACCGAGCCGGTCGCGCTGGGCCTGATCAAGGCGCCGGGCGAAATGGGCGCGGACATCGTCGTCGGCGAGGGCCAGTCGATCGGCGTCGGGCTGCAGTTCGGCGGGCCCTATGTCGGCCTGTTTGCGACCCGCGAGAAATATGTCCGCCAGATGCCGGGCCGCCTGGCCGGCGAGACGGTCGACGCCGAGGGCAAGCGCGGCTTCGTGCTGACCCTGTCGACCCGCGAGCAGCATATCCGCCGGGAGAAGGCGACCTCGAACATCTGCACCAACTCGGGTCTGTGCGCCCTGGCCTTTTCGATCCACATGACGTTGCTGGGCGAGAAGGGGCTCACGGACCTTGCTAAGTTGAATCACGCGCGCGCGTGCGAGACTTCAGAGAGATTGGCGAAGATCCCCGGCGTGCGGCTGGTCAACGACTGCTTCTTCAACGAGTTCGCGCTTGAACTGCCGGTCGAGGCGCGGCCGGCGGTGCATGCGATGGTTGAGAAGGGGGTGCTGGGCGGCGTATCGCTCGGGCGGCTCTACCCGGGCGTCGACACGCTAAAAAATGGATTGATTGTCGCCGTGACAGAAATGGTGAGCGACGAGGACGTCGGGGCGCTGGAAGCTGCGCTGAAGGAGGTATGCCAGTGACTGCCGTCAATCCATCAGGCTGGCGTCCGTCCGCTCCTTCCTCGCATGAAGCAGGGGCCGCGCCGACCGTCACCGGCAACCGCGCGTTGATGCTGGAAGAGCCGCTGCTGTTCGAGATCGGCAGCCGTGACCAGACCGGCGTGGATTTCGAACCGGTTGGAGCAGGTGTCTCGCGCCTGGGCAGCCTCGAACGCGTCGGCATCGACCTGCCGGGCCTCAGCGAGCCGGAGGCGGTACGGCACTACACCCGCCTGTCGCGCCAGAACTACGCGATCGACCTCGGTCTCTTCCCGCTCGGCTCGTGCACGATGAAGCATAATCCGCGCCTCAACGAGAAGATGGCGCGGCTGCCGGGCTTCGCCGACATCCACCCGCTGCAGCCGCAGGAAACGGTGCAGGGCGCGCTGGAGGTCATCAACCGGCTCGCTTTCTGGCTGATCGACCTGACCGGCATGTATGGCGTGGCGATGAGCCCCAAGGCGGGCGCGCACGGCGAGCTATGCGGCCTGCTGTGCATCCGCGCCGCGCTCGAAGCGCGGGGCGATGCGCGCGAGGTCGTGCTGGTGCCGGAAAGCGCCCACGGCACTAACCCCGCGACCGCCGCCTTCTGCGGCTATCGGGTCGAGAATATCCCCGCGACCTCGGCAGGCCGGGTCGACCTGGAGGCGCTGAAAGCGCGCCTGGGTCCTGATGTCGCGGCGGTGATGATCACCAATCCCAACACCTGCGGCCTGTTCGAGCCGCAGATGAAGGAAATCAGCGATGCCGTGCATGCCGCGGGCGCCTTCGTCTATTGCGACGGCGCCAATTTCAACGCCATCGTCGGCAAGGTGAAGCCGGGCGATCTCGGCGTCGACGCGATGCACATCAACCTGCACAAGACCTTCTCCACCCCGCACGGCGGCGGCGGGCCGGGCTCCGGTCCGGTCGTGCTGTCGGAGGCGCTTGCTCCCTATGGCCCGCTGCCATTCGCGGCCAAGTACCCGGACGGCAGCTTCAAGATGGTGGAGGAGGAGCATGCCGCGGACGAGCATCCCGATGCCTTCGGCCGGATGGTCGCCTTCCACGGCCAGATGGGCATGTTCACGCGCGCCCTGACCTATATTCTCAGCCACGGCGCCGACGGCCTTGCCCAGGTGGCCGAGGACAGCGTCCTCAACGCCAACTATCTCCTCCGCAGCCTTGAAGATGTGCTGGACGCGCCATTTGCGCATTCGGGTCCCTGCATGCATGAGGCGATCTTCAGCGATAAGGGCTTCGCGGAAGGATTCTCGACGATCGACGTCGCCAAGGCGCTGATCGACGAAGGCTTCCATCCGATGACCATGTATTTCCCGCTGGTCGTCCATGGCGCGATGCTGGTCGAGCCGACCGAGACCGAATCCAGGGCAAATCTCGACCAGTTCATTGCCGCGCTTCGCTCGATCGCCGAACGGGCGAGAGCCGGAGATCCAGCGCTGAAGGCTGCGCCCGTCCATGCACCGCGGCGAAGGCTCGACGAGACGCAGGCGGCAAGGAAGCCGGTGCTCAGCTATAACAATCCTGCCCCCGACGGCTCGTCGACGGGCCTCGGAGCGCATTTCGGCGGCGGCTGATGGACTGGACCAGCCTCTTCATATTTGTCCACGTGGTGGCACTGGCGGGCTGGGCCCTGCTGTTTTTCGCACCGCGCGGGCCACGGGTCGCGGCCTATCTACTCTATCTTTGCGTCGGCCTGCTGAGCCTGACCTATACGGCCATGTTCGCGGCGCAATTCGGCGACTTCTGGCGCACCGAACCGGACGGGATCGAAGGGATCAAGGCAGTCTTTGCGACCGACGGAGGAGTCGTCCTGGGCTGGACGCATTATCTCGCCTTTGACCTGTTCATTGGCCAATGGATCGCCAAGGACGCCGATCACAAGGGCTTCTCCCGGCTGGCGCAGGCGCCCGTGCTGCTGCTTACCCTGCTTGCAGGTCCCATCGGGCTTTTCATCTGGCTGGTCGTTCGCGAACGACGGGCACGGGCCGCTGGGCGGAATTAGGCCAATGACGAAGCCAAGCTTCCCTCCTTACAATGTCGGCGACCTTGGTCGCGGCGTGAAGCGCAAGGCGCCCGCCGCCGCGCGCAATGTCGAACCGATCGGTGACGTGCTGGCAGAGTGGTTGCCGCCCTCCGGCATGGTCCTCGAAGTAGCCAGCGGCACCGGCGAGCATGCGCTGGCCTTTGCGCGGCGCTTCCCCGGTCTTGACTGGCAACCGAGCGATCCGGATCCAGAGGCACTGGCTTCGATCGTCGCCTGGCAAGCAGAAGGACCGGCCAACCTTCGACCGCCTGTGCAGCTCGACGTTTGCGAACCGGATTGGCCGGTGAAAGCGGCAGACGCCATTCTGTGCGTGAACATGGTCCACATTTCCCCTTGGGAAGCATCGATCGGATTGCTTGCCGGGTCGGAGCGTTTGCTGGGCGAGGGCGCATCCCTCATCCTTTACGGGCCATGGCTGGAGGCTGCCGTGGAGACTACACCCTCGAACTTGGCGTTCGATCGGGACCTGAGGGCGCGGGACCCGCGCTGGGGCCTGAGGCTGGTTGAGGATTTCGCCATCGAGGCCGCATCTCGCGGACTTATGCTGGCGGATCGCCGGTCAATGCCGGCCAACAACATCATGCTCAGGTTCGAAGCGGCTGGACGCGACTGATTGCATTCAAGTCGACGCGATTTTGTCACCAGCCGTTAAACGAAGCTTTACCGCTTTAGGCTAGGCTCGCTGCCATGGACGAGAGCAGCAACAGCCAGAATCGCAAGACTCGGCGGTCAAACGTGTTGATGTCAGCCAGCCTGGAGCTGTCTGGCACCTCGGTGCCGGTCAAGTTGCGGAATCTCAGTGCCGAAGGGGCCCTGGTCGAGGCGGACAAGCTGCCGATCGAGGGCGCATCGGTGCTGTTCCGCAAGGGCGATCTCAGCATGCCCGGGCGGGTCGCCTGGGTGAACGGCCGCCAGGCGGGGGTCAATTTCGCCCAGAACCTCAACCCCGACCAGCTGATGCGACATATTCCGACGCCTCGGCCGCGGGTTGCGCCGGATTTTCGACGTACCGGGTTGAAAGGTACGCTGACCGCGCAAGAGCGCCAATTTGGCGAAGCCTGGGTATGGCGCCTCCCGCCCACCACGGACTGATTCCATCCGCAGGCTTGGCGGCTCGCTAGCCGGCGCTGCGCTGCAGCGTGCGCTGTTCCTGTAGCCAGGCGACCAGTTCGCCAAGCGGAAGCAGCCGGTTGAAGGTAATTCCGACATAGCCGTCGGCATTCCAGCACGCGATGCTGGGCTGGGGCTCAAGCCCGAGCAAGGTAACGATTACGTCGGCGCCCTGCGGCAGGATGGTGTCGGTCCGGATCTTCACCCCGCCTTGCGAAATGTCGCAGGCTTCGACCCGTAACACGTTGGCGCCGTCGCGAAGCGTGGCGTGGCAACCGATTTCGATCCGCGGCATCCGCGGCCTCGGCCCTTCCATGGAATTCGACAATATATCGATGACGTCGACCGGCGCATCGAACGCAACACCGGCATTATGATCTCGCGTCCAGCTGATCTTTCCGTTGATCGGCTGTCCGCTCTTCAATTCCACGGTGACCGGCGTCCCGTCGGCGATGGAGCAATAGAGCCGGATCATCATGCCTCCGGCGGAAATGTTCTTGATGAGGCAAAGTTCGCGCCGGTTTTCGACACGGATCGAGCCGACCCGGTAGAGCGTCATATGGCGCTCGCCTTCGCGGCGGTCGGGTTCTCCTGCCGGCGCCGGAGCGGCATCGGATAGCGAATAGAGTGTCGTTTCAACCGGCTGGATATCCACTCGAATGACTCCACCGCCACGCAATCCTGCCGCCTCAATCGACCGAATGCACGTTTGTGTCGGCGATCACAGTAGGAAGATAGGGCTTACCAATCAGTTGATGACATGTCCGAACTGGGGCCATCCGTTGGTCGAAGGGATTCGACGTTCAAGCACAGTGTTGCTTGCGGCATGCCCCCCCGAAGCGTAGCCTTTACGGACATTTCCGGAGCCTGGCTCATGCTACCCCATTGGCTAACGGTTGGCCTTATTTTGGCCAGCACCCCGATCGCCGCCGAGCCGCAGAAGCTCGATGTGGAAGTCGGCATTTCCGATGCCGTCGACCGGACGACGACGCGTGACGAAATTGCCATCAGCACCGATGAAAGCGATCGGATGACGGTTCCGGTGTCGGTTTCCGGGAAGGGACCCTACCGCTTCCTTGTGGACACGGGCTCCGAGCGCACGGTCATATCGCGTGAGCTTGCGCAACAGTTGCGGCTGTCGCGCGGTCGCTCCGCGATCCTTCATAGCGTGATGGGCGCGAACGGCGTCAATACCGTGCACATTCCCCACCTGCAGGTCAGCAGCAACACGCTCTCCGTGGTCGACGCACCAGCGCTTGGCGCGTCAAATATCGGCGCCGATGGCATGCTCGGTATCGACAGCCTCCGATCGCAGCGCGTGTTGTTCGACTTCAAGACCAGGACCATGTCCATCACGCCGTCAAACCAGCCGCTGGAGCGGTTGGATGGCGAAACGATCGTGGTTCGTGCCCGTTCGCGGGGCGGGAGGCTGATCTTCACGCAGGCGAAGATTGACGGCCGGCGGGTGGCGGTGATCGTCGACACCGGATCCCAGGTGACGATCGCCAATCTTGCGCTTCAGAAGATGCTGACGCGAAGGGGGCGCGATCTCCTGGCGGAAACGGTTACGATCGAATCCGTTACCGGCGAAACGATGAATGCGCGCATTACCAAGGTCCCGGAACTCGAGTTGGGTGGTATGAAGCTGACGGACCTGTCCGTCGCGTTCGCAGATGCGCACATTTTCAAACAGCTTGACCTGAACGATCGGCCCGCACTGCTGCTTGGCATGAACGCGATGAAGGCGTTCGACCGGATTTCAATCGATTTCGCGGCGAAGAAGGTTCGCTTCGTGCTTCCCGGCACCAGCATGAACCGGAGTGTAAGGCTGGCCCGCCTCGACAGCTAGGCAGTCGCTGGAAAAGAAAAGCCCGGGCGAGGCATGGCCTGGCCCGGGCTGATCTATGACTGGCGCCCCGGTTAGCCGCGCTCTGGTTCCGGCGGCGGCGGAGGCGGTGGAGGCGGCGGCGGCGGTGGTGGACAGACATCCGTCGCCATGATGACCGAGCCGTCTGCACAGGTCTGCGTCGCCGGGGGCGGCGGCGGAGGAGGAGGCGGGGGTGGCGGCGGCGGGGGCGGCGGTTCTGCCGCGCCACCAAAGTTGAACGTCAGGGTCGCGAGCAGGCTGTGCGTGCGGAAATTGTCCTGGAAGTCGGTCAGCAGAAGTGCGTTCGTGGTTTGATCGACGTCGACGAACACACCTCCGCCACTATCGACTGACAGGCGATCGGGGTTGCCGGCCAACGCCAGGCCGACGTCATCAGCCAGGTCAAGGTCGCCCGTTGAAAAGTATTTATACTTGAGTCCCAGGTCGATGTTGCTGCTCAGCGCATAACGAACACCGGCGATCAGCTGCCAGGCGAATGCCCCGTCTTTCTCGTCGACCATCTTGACCTTCGCCCAGCCGGCGCCAGCGCCGGCATAGAATGAAAGGCCATCCTCGTCGCCAAAGTCGACCAGGCCGTTCACCATTGCCGAGAAGACGCTGACCTCATCGTCCAGGTCTATATCCGTGGATGACAGGGCGGGGAGACCCGGAGCACCCGGGTCGGGTGCCACAGATGGCCGGTTCAGGTCGG
The DNA here is from genome assembly GCA_035720125.1 of Sphingomicrobium sp. Taxonomy (GTDB): domain Bacteria; phylum Pseudomonadota; class Alphaproteobacteria; order Sphingomonadales; family Sphingomonadaceae; genus Sphingomicrobium. The sequence continues at coordinate 6,952 of DASTOV010000018.1, forward strand.
AGTTGAGCTGTGAGATGAAGGAGTCATCGATTCCCAGATCGTCGAGATTGGCCCTTTTGTAGCCAAGCTCGCCTTCGAGCCGGAACATGCCGAAATCATAGCCGCCGACGACACCGACTTCCCAGCCAGTCTCATATTCAAGGTCAAAGCCACTGTCCTCGACGAAGTCGGACGGGCCGGCCGGTGCTGCGGGAACAAGAGGGTTCTGGGTGGTCGTATAGTCGACCAGCACATCAGCCTCGTTGTCGCGGGGGAGTATCACGCCGCCTTCGATGCCGAAATATGCCTGGCCGTCACGCGCATATGCTGGCGCAGCAACAGCCGTGGCGGCGACCGCAGTCAATAACCAATATTTCATGAAATCTTCCCCTTTACTGAACGGTGGGATTGCAGTGCGCCTAACCAACGTCATGGGCGAAGGTTTCACCGATTTTCGGCAGCGGGGAACTTCGACGGCAATTTGTGGCATGGCGGCCACAGGCCCCTCAGGAAGACCCTCCCGGCGTTTTTTCCATCGCTAAAGGCTTGAATTGCAACGGGCAGCATAGGTTAATATAGGCCCCTGTAAGGAGCAGGATGTGCATCGAAACCATTTAATCTTCGCGGCCCTGACCCTGACGGCGATTGGTCCTGCATCGGCGCAAACGGCGTCCACCCAGACCGCGGTCCCGGTGATTGCCGCGCCCGCTGCCGTCGACGACTATTCCCGCTTTTATGCAGCCAGCAAGGACGCGCCGATCTGGTTCCGCGCTGGCCAGTCCGATGCCGGTACCCTGCTGGTCGCCATCCTTCGCCGCTCGTCAATCGAAGGCTTTGCTCGCGGGCCGCAACTCGCGGCCGATGTCGAGGCTGCGTTGATGCGTGCTCAAGGAGGCGGCGATGCCGCGACGCTGATTGAAGCTGACAAGGTGCTGTCGCGGGCCTGGGTTGCCTATGTTCAGGCCCTCCATGCGCCGACGCCCGGCATGCTTTATGGCGAAAAATGGGTGGCTCCGGTTGTCCCGACGACCTTTGCGATACTGGGCAAGGCACTGCGCGCCCCATCGCTTTCCGACCATCTGAAGGCCGTGTCTGACGTCAATCCGATCTATGCGGCGCTTCGCGAGGCCGCGGTCAAGGAAGCGGCGATGGTCGATGGCGGTCAGTCCGCTCGCTATGCCGCAAACCTGGAGCGGGCGCGATCGATCCCGGCCACGGGCAAGTTTGTGCTGGTCGATGCTGCTACGGCGCGCCTGTGGATGTACGAGGACGGCCGGCCGGTCGATTCAATGAAGGTCGTCGTCGGCAAGCTGGACTATCGCACGCCGATGGTTGCCAGCGTCATCTGGTACACGACCTTCAATCCCTACTGGCATGTGCCGGACCATCTGATCAGGCAAACGATTGCAAAGAGGGTCCAGGAAAGGGGAGAAGCCTATCTCAAGCAGAACGGCTATCAGATCGTGGCCGATTTCGGTGACAACGCCCAGGTCCTTCCGGCCAGCAGCGTCGATTGGAAGGCGGTTGCCGCGGGCACGTCCAGGATCAAGATGCGCCAGTTGCCCGGGCCGACCAACTCGATGGGCAAGATGAAGTTCAACTTTGCCAACCCCGAGGGGATTTACCTCCACGACACGCCAACCAAGGCCTATTTCGCGCAAAGCAATCGTGCGCTGAGCAACGGATGCATTCGCCTTGAGGATGCCAAGCGGCTGGGCAACTGGCTGATGGGCCGAGAGGCGGTTGCTCCGACGACCGAGGCGGAACAGCATGTCCAGTTGCCAAAGGGCATTCCCGTCTTTGTGACATATCTGACCGCACAGCCGCATCTGGGCGAACTGGCTCTGGTCCGGGACGTCTATGGCTGGGATGTACCCGGCGCTTCCGGCAGGTTTGTCGCTGGGAAGGCGACGGGCGCGGGGTCCTAAGTCTTTCCGGCTGGTGAGCCCTGCTGGATTCGAACCAGCGACCTACTGATTAAAAGTCAGTTGCTCTACCGACTGAGCTAAGGGCCCCTGCCAGCCGCGGCTGCCGTTAGCCGCTGGGGCGCCGCTTGCCAAGGCGCGATGTCAGGTGGCGCACTCTGAGCGATCCCGCAATGCGCCATCCGGGCGCGATGGCCGTCAGCGGACCCAGCACGAAATCACGTTCGGCCAGGCGCGGATGGGGAATGGTCAGGTCCCGCGCCGTGAATCGTCCACCATCCCAGGCGACGATGTCCAGGTCGAGCACGCGGGCCGCCCAACGCTTGCCAGGCCGACGGCCGAAGTCACGCTCCATCGCCTTGAGCGCTGCCAGCATCGGCATGGGTTCCAGCCCGCTTTCCACCAGCGCGACGGCATTGGCAAAGTCGCGCCCCGCCCCGCCGACCGCCTGGTTGAGGATGATGGGCGAGGCGTCAAACAGATCGAATACGGCATCGAGATGCGCGATCGCTGCCTCGACCACGCCGGTTGGCCGACCGTAACGGATGTGGCGGCGGTTGGAACCAAGGGCAATGGCGTAAAGGTGGGGCATAGTGGGCTGCATAGCTGTCCCTCCCCTTGATGGGGAGGGGCAGGGGTGGGGCGACGTCCAATACCCGCGGCGCCGGTGGAGAGGCGTCACGCCCGCCATGTCGAAAAATGAACCGTCACAAACGGTCCATTTTTCGACATCCTCCCCCATCGAGGCGGAGGGCTCTACAAGACCTCCCCGATGGTGACTCCTGCCGATCTCTCGCCCATCCCCCAGGCAGAGGCCCCGCGCGATTGCCCGCTCTGCCCGCGGCTGGTGGCGCTGCGGCAGCAGTGTCGCGCCGAACATCCCGACTGGTGGAATGCGCCGGTGCCCGCGTTCGGCGATCCCGACGCCTGGCTGGCGATCGTCGGCCTCGCGCCGGGAAAGCATGGCGCCAACCGAACGGGACGGCCATTTACCGGCGACTATGCGGGGGAGCTGCTCTACGCGACCTTGCTCAAGTTCGGCCTGGCCGAAGGCGAGCATCGCGGCGATCCATCGGATGGGTTGCGACTGAAAGGCGCGGTGATCCTCAACGCCGTCAAATGCCTGCCGCCGCAGAACAGGACCTTGCCGATCGAGGAGGCCAATTGCCGGCCATTCCTGATGGCCGCGATCGCCGCGCTGCCCAATCTCGGCACCTTTATCGCGCTGGGGAAGGTGGCGCATGACGGACTGTGCCGGAGCCTCGGCATGCCGCTATCGCGCGCCAAGTTCGTCCATGGAGCGGAACATCATCTGCCGGACGGCAAGCTCCTCATCGATAGCTACCACTGCAGCCGCTACAACCAGAACACCGGCCGTCTCGACGCGGCGATGTTCGAAGTCGTGTTTGAAAGGGCGCTGGCCGCTTAAACGTCCTCCACCAGCCGGCCATAAAGCTCCGGCCGGCGATCGCGGAAGAAGCCGAAGGCGGCGCGGTGGCGCCTTGCCTGGCCGATGTCGACCGTGGCCACCAGTACCCCGGTTTCATCCTTGCCGAACTCGGCGAGCATGTCGCCCCGCTCGTCGCAGATGAAACTGTGGCCATAGAAGACCTGCCCATCTTCATTGCCAATCCGGTTGGCCGCGACGACCGGCACGACGTTCGACACGGCATGGCCGATCATCGCCCGCCGCCACAGTCGTGAGGTGTCGAGGTCGGGGTCATGTGGCTCGCTGCCGATTGCCGTTGGAAAGAAGAGGATCTCCGCGCCCATCAGCATCATCGCCCGGGCGGTTTCCGGGTACCATTGATCCCAGCAGACGCCGACGCCAAGCGTCGTCCCGGCGCCCTGCCACACCTTGAAGCCGGTGTTGCCCGGGCGGAAATAGAATTTCTCCTCATAACCCGGCCCATCGGGAATGTGGCTCTTGCGATAAACGCCCGCGACCCTGCCGTCCGGCCCGACCATCGCCAGCGAGTTGTAATAATGCGGCCCGTCCGCCTCGAAGAAGCTGGTCGGGATCCAGATACTTAGCTCCTTGGCCAGTTCCTGCATCGCCAGGACGGAAGGATGTTCGCCCACCGCGCGGGCATCGGAGAACTGGCCTTCGTCCTCGACGCGGCAGAAATAGGGGCCCTCGAACAGCTCGGGAGGAAGCACGACCTTGGCGCCCTTGCCATGTGCTTCGCGGACCAGCTCGGCGACATTGCTGATGTTTTCGACCGTGTCCTTGCCAAAGGCGAGCTGCAGTGCGGCGACGGTTATCTTGGTCATGCGGGCACCTGCTGTGAAATGCAGTGGAAGCTGCCGCCCCCGGTCAGGATATGGTCGGCGCGCAGGCCGACGGCTCTTCGCTTGGGGAACAGCGCCTGGACGGCCTCCACGGCTGCCCCGTCATTTGCCGCGCCGTATAGCGGCACCACGACCGCGGCATTCCCGATGTAGAAATTCATGTAGCTCGCCGGGATGATTTCGCCGCCGCGCTCGACTTTGCCTGGCGAAGGGATGGCGACCACTTCAAGGTCGGCATCGAGCAGCGCCTCGGCCGCATCGGCATAGGCTCCTGCGTTGGGATCGCCGGTCCTCGGCTCGGGGATCGCGACGCGTCCGGGACCAACGAAACGGGCGAGGTTGTCGACATGGCCGTCGGTGTGATCGTTGACCAGGCCTTCGCCTAGCCAGACGATTCGCGACGCGCCAACATCGCGCTTCAGCCTCTCCTCGACACCTTGCCTGTCGACGCCGGGGTTGCGGTTGGGATTGAGCAGGCACTGCTCGGTTGTCAGGAAGGTGCCGGACCCATCTCCGTCGATCGCGCCGCCTTCCAGGATCCAGTCGGCCCTGGTGTAGGAAAGGCCGGCCTCCGCCGCGAGCCGCTGGCCGATGTTGTCGTCGCCGGGCAAGTCATACTTGCCGCCCCAGCCGTTGAAGATGAAACCCTGGGCTCGCCGGCTGGGGCCGCTGCCGACGATTATCGCGCCGGTGTCGCGAAGCCAGATGTCGCCGAACGGCTCGACGATGACCCGCGCAAACGGGGCAAGGCGCCGCGCCTCGGTGGCCGCGATCTCGTCGGCGGCGACCAGCCACACCTCCTCCCCGCGGCCGTCGGCGTGGACCGCGGCAGCGAAGGCGACGACCTCGGCCTGGGCCGGGGCAAGGTCATCCTCCCACAGGTCGGCAGCGCTGGGGAATCCGATCCAGACGGCAGCGTGCGGCGCCCATTCGGCTACGGGAGGCGGGTTCATGTGGCGGCAACTAGCAATGCGATGCCTTTCCGCCAAGCAAGGGCTTGCGCCCTGCAATTTGGCTTGCCAATCTTTGACTTGCCGTAGGGGGAGGTACTCGTGAGTTTGAAACATGTTTTGGTCGCCGGCTTGCTGGCGGGCGTATCGACTGGTGCTGCCGCAGAAGTGATGCCGCTAGCCGAGGCCGCGAAGCGGTTCGGGATGAGAGAAAGCGCGTGGCAGGCCGATTTGTCGCCGTCCGGCCGGAAAATCGTTTACCTCGCCCCTGGTGCGGGACCCCAAACCATCGCCAAGGTCTTGGACCTCGATACCAACAAGACGGTCAATCTGATTGGCTCCGACGGCAAGCCCGATAAGCTCGACTGGTGTGAATTCGCCACCGAGACACAGCTGATCTGTCGATACAGCGGTAACGGCAATTATGATGGCGTGCTGGTCGGCTTTTCCCGCTTGGCAACGCTTAGCTTGACGGGATCCGAGGTAAAGTCGCTCGCCTCAAGGCAAAGCAGCTCCGACTTGTACCTCCGCCAAAATGACGGCGCCGTGCTCGACTGGCTTCCTGATGAGGAGGGGTCGGTGCTGATGGCGCGTACCTATGTGCCGAAAGTCCTCAACAGCGCATCCAACATCAAGAATGACCGGCACGGATTGGGTGTCGACAAGGTCGACCTGTCGACCATGAAGTCGAAGGCCGTCGAGCCGGCCAGAAAGGAAGCTTCGCGGTACATGACCGACGGTCGTGGTGTTGTACGCATCATGGGCCTTGCCCAGACCGACGGCGCGGGCCAGCTGACCGGCAGGACCCTTTACCGATATCGTCGGTCCGCGGGCAGCGACTGGGAGACGCTTGGCGAACATCAAACACAGACCGACGCGGGCATCTGGCCGCTGGCGATCGAAAAT
>DASTOV010000019.1:0-2697 GCA_035720125.1 Sphingomicrobium sp.
CGCATCACCACCTCGGCCGAAAATTCGGTGGCGCTGCAGCGGGTGTTCAGCCAGATCGACGTCACCGCCCTGCTGGGCAGGGTCACCACGCCGACCCTGGTCGGCCACGCGACCCGCGATGCCGTGGTCCCGTTCGAGGCCGGCAGGGCGCTTGCCGCGCGCATCCCCGGCGCGCGCTTCATCGCCATCGAAAGCCCCAACCACCTGCTGCTCGAAACCGACCCCGGCTGGCCGAAGTATGCGCGGGTGGTGGAGGAATTTCTGGAGAGCTAGTTCCCCTGCGAAGGCAGGGGCCCAGCCCCGACGCGAAGCGTCGGCTAAAGCGACAGCCGGTCGGCCTGCTTGCGTAGCCGAACCCGTCCGACGTCACGAATTTACTTCGTGACGGCCTTCCCGCTTTGTCCCTGCCCAATGCCGTCCAGCATTCGGCCATTCTATCCGCGACCCAAAAAAGTGGCGGCACCGCAGATCGCGGCACCGCCGGGAGTCGGCGCACTGACACGCCTGGTTGCAGCGACTATTTCTTGTTGGCGGTCCAGGTCACCTTGGATTGGTCGCGCGGGTCAAAATTGGTGAAGTTGAAGCTCGTGCCGTCGGCGCTCGGAACGATCGTCGTCACCCCGATCTCCTTGCCGTCGCGGGTATAGGTTTCGCGCAGGCCGCTCGCGCCCTCGGCCGCCACCGCTACCATGGTTCCACCCGGATCGTTCTGGATCGCCACGGCTGGCCCGCCGATTTCAGCTGTCCAGCTTTGGCCCTGGCTGGTCTGGGTCACCGTCTTGCCGCTGACCTGATAGGTGATGTCGAGCGCCTGTTCCGAATAATCGGCGAAGCGATCCGGCATCCACTGGCCCGAAATGGCATGGGCACCTTCCGGGGCCGGCCCGGCCCGGGTCGAGCTGACTTCGCCGTCGATCGGCGGCGAATTGGGCGTCGTCGCATCATGGAACTTGTTGGTCAGCTTGTTGCCGTCTTCCGACACCGTCAGGACATTGGACGAAACTTCCTTGTCGCCCTTTTTGCGATGGAATTCGACCGTCCGGTCGTCGACTGTCTTGATCTGCATACTGTCGTAGTAGGGACGGTCGGCCACCGGATGATACTGGCCGTCTGCTGGCGACGTCAGCGGTGGCAAGCAGGTGGAGCAGCTATAGCTGCCATCCTTCAGCAGGAACTCGTTCGGCTTCTGCTCGAACTTCAGGCTGGCAAGATCGACCTTCCAGGTGCCGTTCAGCGCCTCAAGCGATGCGGCGGCGGCAGCAGGAGCATCCGAAGCGGCTTCTTGTTGCTGGCACGCCGGCAGCATCAGTAGGAGCGCCGCCGACATGGCGGTGGAAAGCATGACTCTCATTGATCAACCCCCTTGCTTGCTCCAGGGGCCCCCATTGACCGCCCGGATTACTGGGCGGCCCCGTCGCGGTTTAACCGAATGACGGGCGAGGTCGTCCGGCGCCGGACTTAACTTCGTTAGTTAATTGTTGCAAGAATTGCATTAAATAGAAAGTTAATACCCCATCAGCGCCAGCACTTCCTTGCGGCTCCGCTCATCCTCGCGGAAACATCCCATCATCCGGCTGGTGGTCATCATCACGCCCGGCGTCGACACCCCCCGCGCGGTCATGCAGGCGTGGCTGGCCTCGATCACCACCGCCACCCCCTTGGGCTGCAGATTGTCCCAGATGCAGTCGGCGACTTCCGCGGTCAGCCGCTCCTGCACCTGCAGCCGCCGGGCATAGCCGTGCAGCACGCGGGCCAGCTTTGAAATGCCGACCACCTTGTCGCAAGGCAGATAGGCGATCGACGCCTTGCCGATGATCGGAGCCATATGATGCTCGCAATGCGACTGGAACGGGATGTCCTTCAACAGGACGATCTCGTCATAGCCGCCGACCTCGTGGAAAGTCCGTTTCAGATGGTGCGCCGGGTCCTCGGCATAGCCCTTGGCATATTCGCGCCACGCCCGGGCGACGCGCCTCGGCGTATCTTTTAGGCCCTCGCGCCCCGGATCGTCGCCGGCCCAGCGGATCAGCGTCCGGACCGCTTCCTCCACCTCTTTCGGCACCGCCACCTTGGGCGCGCTGCTGACGAGATCGCCGTCTTCAGGACTGCACGGCATGTTCAAGCTCCTTGGCGATATCGTCCGCCACGTTCGCGACTTGCCCCCTGATATCGGGAACCGCGGTGATTTCCCACCATTTGCCCTTGGTCAGCGGGCCGACCGCCCAGGCGCGCTCCGCCCCCGCGATCCGCGACCGGTCATCCACCTCCAGCCCCAGGTCGAGCGCATCCGGCCTTGCGAGTCCTTGCTCGAACAGGCCGGACAACAGCGGGTCCCCGCTGGCCGAGATCGACCCCAGCGGTCCGGTGCAGTTCACCGCCAGCGCGAACCTAGATTCCTCCCCTGCAGTTGCAGGGGAGGGGGACCGTGCGAAAGACGGTGGAGGGACCTTTCCCCGCCTCATTATCGTCACGCGGAGATCACTCCCCTCCACCCACATGTCGGCGATCCTCCCCGCAACAATTTCCAGCCGACCCGTTTCGATCAGCCGGCGGATCCGCTGCGCCACTTCGGGGGCAATCCGATGTCGGTGCACGTCCCACCATGGCCGGGCGTGGCGCAGGACGCGCCGCTGCTCGCCGATCTCCAGTGCCTGCCACAGTTGCTGGTTGTGCGGCCTCAGCGCTTCCATCACCATG
>DASTOV010000020.1:0-6674 GCA_035720125.1 Sphingomicrobium sp.
CCGATAATGCCGCGCCAGGTCGCTGACGATCCGCTGGGCCTCGATGCGGATCGGCCGCAACGTCTCGCTATCGTAGAGATGCTCGTAAAGATGGCGCTTCAGCGCCCGCTCCTCGGCTTGCATGTCGTCCGAAAAGCCGGCCAGCTGCCGTCCGGCAGCCCTTACGTCGTCGATCGTGCCGACCCCCGCCTCGGCGACGCGCCGCAGCGTCTCGGCAAGGACATCGCCGACCATCGTCCCGATTCCGTCGCGGACCAGCGCCTTTTCCTTGCGTGCCCGGTCCAGCCCCGGATGCCGCGCTTCGATCTCGTCCCAGCAGCGGCGGACAAAGGCCAGTTCGAGCAGCGCGTCGAGCTTCAGCACGCCGGACCTCAGCCCGTCGTCGATATCATGGTTGTCATAGGCGATATCGTCGGCGATCGCTGCGATCTGCGCTTCCAGGCTCGGCCAGCCCTGAAGCTCAAGGTCGAACCCGGCATTGGCTTCGCTGAGCGCCCAGTTCGGCTCGGCGACCGGGCCATTGTGCTTGGCCAGCCCTTCCAGCATCTCCCAGCTGAGGTTGAGCCCATCGAACCCGGGGTATGGGTTTTCAAGCGCGGTCACCAGCCGCAACGTATGTCCGTTGTGGTCGAACCCGCCAGCATCGGCCAGGCTGCGGTCGAGCGCATCCTCCCCGCCGTGCCCGAACGGCGGATGGCCAAGGTCATGCCCCAGGCATAGCGCTTCGGTCAGGTCCTCGTTGAGGCCCAGCGCCCGGGCCATCGTCCGCCCGATCTGTGCCACTTCGAGCGAATGGGTCAGCCGGACCCGGAAATGGTCTCCGTCGGGGGCAACGAACACCTGCGTCTTGTGTCGCAGGCGCCGGAAGGCGATCGAATGGATGATGCGGTCGCGGTCGCGCTGAAAGGCGTCGCGCGGCCCGCGCGGCCCGCGGTCGTCCTCGGCGAAGGCCCTGCCGCGCGATCTTGAAGGGTCGGCGGCAAGGGCCTTGGCTAGGGTCATCTGCTGGAAAGCTTCTCGATCTTGATCTGCGACGGGGTGCGGGTCCAGCTAAAGCTGTCGACACCTTCCTTGGCAAGCCTGTTGACGAAGGCCTGGCTGTCAGCCTTGCTGTCGAACGGGCCAACCACGAGCCGGAAATATTCCTTGCCCTCGGTCACATAGCCGGACCGCGACTTGAGCAGCGTTCCCGCCTTTGCCGCCAGTTTTCTATACTCGACTGCCATGCGGTCCTGGTTCGATCCTCCGGCCAGCTGGACCCAATAGGTGCCCTTGACGCCAAGCCTGGCCGCCTCTTCGCGGGCCTTCTTCTCCGCGGCTAGCTTTGCATCACGCGCCTTCTTTTCCGCGGCCTTCTTCTCCGCGGCCTTCTTGTCCGCCGCCGATTTTGCCGCCGATGCCGCGCTGTCGGCCCTCTTCTCGGTCTCGACCTTGGGCGTCGGCGCAGGCGGCGGGGCTTCGTCGATCGCGGCCAGCAGCTTGTCGATGCTGGTCAGATTTCCGTCGTCGGCGATTTCCCCGACCTTTTCGAGCGAGGATTCCGCATCCGCACTCGCCCCGGCAGGCAAAGCGGCGTCGGCCTGCGGTTCCGTTGGCGCCAGATCATTTCCCGTCGGAGCGGCGCTGGACGCCGACGGCAGGCTAAAAGACGGCGATGACGCCGCCTGCTGCGATGGCAGGGAAAAGCCGGGTTGCGGCGCCGGCGGCGGCGCCTCGCGCGTTGCCACCCGAACCGGCGGAGAAGCCGGACCTGGCGTCCTGCTGCTGCCGACCGACGCGCCGGAGGGTGGCGTTGCCCCCTGCGAGGGCGGCGTTACGCTGCGCGCGGCCACCTGCTGCTGCGGTTGGCGTTGTGCCTGGGAGATCCTTTCCCCGGCATTGTCCGGGAACATGCCGAGATGGACCGCCGCGGCTTTCTCCTGCACGCTAAGGTGCGGCAGATAGGTGATGAACGGCGCGAAGCGCGCCGACCCGCCCGGCATCACCGCCTCGATCGCCTGGGACGCGCCCGCCTGGTCGCCGACCAGCGCCAGCACGAAGGCGCGAGTCCTCTGGGCAGCCGGGTCGCGCCGGTTGAGGAGCGGCTGGATGGTGTCGATCGCGCCCTTGCGGTCCCGCCCGATGGCGAGGCTGAGCGCGAGCCGCCGCCTTGCCTCGTCGCTGTTGAGCGACTGGATGACCAGCCGGTAATCCGCCTGCGCGGCGACAAGGTCGCCGCTCAAGTCGCGCGCCAATCCCCGATCGAGCGCGATGGCCAGCGGTGACGCGCCCAGCCGGCTGGCCTGGTCGAAATAGAAGATGGCGCCGTCGGCATCGCCCATGTGCGCCATCGCCGCCCCAAGCCCGGCCTTGGCCGCCGGCGCGTTGGGATTGACCTCTTCGGCGCGGCCGAAGAAACCCGCCGCCGTCTGGACATCACCCAGGTCCAGCGCCGCCTTTCCAGCGCCGATCAGAGCGTTGAAGTCGCGCGGGTTGCCGGCCAGCACCCGGATGTGGCGCGACAGGGCGGTGCCCGGCGATTCCGGTGCGGCCGACATCACCGTCGCCGGCGCTGCGGTCGCCATGATGGAAGCCGCCAGCAGCACCGCAAGGCGCGCGCGCAAGAATTCCCAATTCGGCATGGTCCTCCCCATGCCTGATGGAAGCTTGCTCAAACCTTGCTGGAAAGCCTTGCGCGACAAGTCGTTGCGACCCGGCGATGAAATGCCGAGCCACGGCGCACAACGCGAGCGGAGCGAAGCGAGCGTCGTTGTGTCGCTAGTTGGCGAGGCCGGCCAGCCTGCGCGGCGAAGTCGCGACAGGACTGACGTCACGGGATTTACTCCCGTGACGGCCCGTCGATAATTATTGATTATTCTGGCGATTGAGGAAGCGCGGGATATCGAGCGGTTCTCGACGGAACCCGGGTACCTGCTCGTCCTCGATCTTGGATGCGCCGCGCGCGATGTTCGACATGCGCTCGAACAAGGTTCCGGCCGCTGCTGCCGGCTTCGGCTCGTCGGCCAGCGGGCCGATTTCCATGCCCTCCTCGTCGACTGGGGGGGCGATCGGCGTCCCCATGACCGGATCGGCGAGGATGTCTTCGTTGCCGAGCAGCAGTTCGTCCGTCGCCTCATCCTCTTCGGTAAGGTCGAGCGGCTCGTCCTCGGCCTTCGGTTCGGGTGACGTAACAGCGGCCGGCGCCGGAGCTGGAGTCACCGCAGGCCGGGTCGCTGTGGGAAAAGTGAACACCTTGCCCTGGGTCGGCTGGAGCGCGGCTTCCGCCTCGATGCCAGTCGCGACGACCGAAACGCGGATCTTGCCGCCAAGGTCGTTGTTGAATGCCGAGCCCCAGATGATGTTGGCGTCGGGGTCGACCAGTTCCTTGATGTGGCTGGCGGCCTCGTCGACCTCCATCAGGCGCATGTCGTCGCCGCCGGTGATCGAGATGATGACGCCCTTGGCGCCCTTCATGCTGACACCGTCGAGCAGCGGATTGGAAATCGCCTTCTCGGCGGCCTCGATCGCGCGGTTGTCGCCTGACGCTTCGCCGGTGCCCATCATGGCCTTGCCCATCTCGCCCATCACCGAGCGAACGTCGGCGAAGTCGAGATTGATGAGGCCGGGCATGACCATCAGGTCGGTGATGCCGCGCACGCCCTGCTGCAGCACCTCATCGGCCATCTCGAACGCTTCCTTGAAAGTCGTTTCGGAGGTGGCGAGGCGGAACAGGTTCTGGTTGGGGATGACGATCAGCGTATCGACATGCTTCTGAAGCTCCTCGATGCCGGAATCGGCCGAACGCATGCGGCGGGTACCCTCGAATGCGAAGGGCTTGGTGACGACGCCGACGGTGAGGATGCCCTTGTCGCGGGCCGACTTGGCGATGACCGGGGCAGCGCCGGTGCCCGTGCCGCCGCCCATGCCTGCTGCAATGAAGCACATGTGGGCGCCGTCCAGCGCGCGCTCGATTTCTTCCAGCGTCTCTTCCGCGGCGGCGCGTCCGATCTCCGGCCGCGACCCCGCGCCCAATCCCTGGGTGATCTTGAGTCCAAGTTGGATGCGGCGATCCGCCTCGGATGCGTTCAAGGCCTGCGCGTCGGTATTGGCGACCAGGAACTCGACGCCCTGGACGTCGGAGTGGATCATGTTGGCAATGGCGTTGCCGCCCGCGCCGCCGACACCGATGACACTGATCCTCGGGCGAAGTTCGTCGACTTCCGGCCGGATGAAATCAATGCTCATGAACCAAACCCCTCCCCCAGCGCGCTAGCGCGTTGAACCGTCAATGAGAATCCATGAATCATTGCGAGTCTCGCGACAAGCGGAAAAGTTAACGGACAACGAAAAAAATCACGGATTGTGCCCCGCCAGACTCACCATGATTCAAAATGGTACAGGCCTGAAAAGCTCGGCTCGGCGTTAACGTTAATCCTTGGGAATTACTTGGACGATGCGCGGGACCGCAATTAGCCACCAGATGCCGCCGATGATTGCTACGGCGGCTGCCACGTAAAAGGCGCCCTCAAAACCTGCCGCATCGACGATCACGCCGGTGAGTACCGGCCCGACAATGCCCGAGAAGCTGTTGCCGACCGCATTCTGGAAACCGATCCAGCTGCCCGCTGCGCGCGGCCCGGCGAACATCTGGGCGACGGCGAATACATTCAGCGACAGCGATCCGGTGGCGATGCCGGCAATGACGAGCCAGAAGCCGATCCCGACCATCGTCTCCGCCATTAGCACGCCGATGATGGCCACGCCCTGGCCGATCTGGGCGACGATCATCATCCAGCGGCGGATCGTGCCCTCGGACCGGCCAGCGCTGGTCCAGCGGTCCGACCATAGGCCGAACCCGATCGCCGCTATCGCCTGCGCGACATAGCCGAGCGTCGCCAGTAGCGTCATCTCGCCGAGTTCAAGGCCGCGCGCCTTGACCAGGTAATTGGGCAGCCAGATCAGCAGGAAATAGAAGCCATAATTGCTGGCGATATGGGCGATCGACATCGACCACAGGGGCCAGCGGCTTAGGAGCAGTGCCAGCGGCACCTGCTTGGGTCTGCCCCCAATCGGAGCGCCGGGCGCGGATAGCCCTTTGACGGTCGCCTGCCACGGCAGCAGCCACAATAACGTGACCAGCCCGAAGATGATGAAGATCGGCCGCCATCCCCAGGAGGCGAGGATCAGGCCTCCGGCAAGCGTGCCCGCCGCCGGTCCCAGCGCGATCCCCAGCGAAACGGCGGAATTGGCGATGCCGCGCCGCTCGGCAGTAACCTGTTCGGCAATGATCTTGGACGTGCCCGGAAAGGCGATGCTCTCGCCGACGCCAAGCATCACGCGCAGCACGAGCAGGGACAGGAACCCGCCGACAAATCCCATCAGCAGCGTCGCGACCGCCCACAGCAGCAACCCGATGGTCATCAGCCGATAGACATTGAACCGGTCGCACAGCCAGCCGACGATCATCTGCACCGGCGCATAGACCCAGAAGAACGCCGAGGCGACCAGCCCGAACTCGGTCGCGGTCAGATTGAGGTCGCCTTGCATCAGCGGCGCCGCGATCCCGACCGCACCCCGGTCGACGTAGTTGAGGAATACCGCCGCGCCGAGGAGGAAAATCAGGGCGCGGGAAACTTTGGTCGCCGTCAACTTCCCCCTCCGTCATCCCCGCGAAATGAAAAAAATGGACCGTCCCCCGGACGGTCAGCATTTTGCTTCATGGGATCCCGCTTTTCTTCAGGCAAAGCAAGGTAGCGGGATTCCCGCTTTCGCGGGAATGCCGAAATTGGGAGCGATTCCGCTACTTAAAACCCGCCACGCATCGCCGCGACCAATCGGCCGAACATGCCCAATAGCCCTACTCCCGTCCGAACCACTGGGCCCTCGCCGGCCATTCCCCGGCGAGAAACTTGTCAATGTCCGCTAGCACGGTTGGATCGTCGACCCATAGCTGGTGAGCGCCTCCCTCGATCGTCACCAGCCGGCCGTTGCGAAAGGTTGTCGCCCATTCCAGCCCTGAGCCGTAGGGTGCATTTCGGTCGAGCGTCCCATGAAGGGTCAACACCGGCTGCTCGAGCTTGGTGAATGGCTCGCGCGGGAAATCGCGTTTCTGGATGTCGCCGAAATGAGCGCCCAGGTGCCGCCCAAAGTTGGCGATCGATTCATTGTCGTAACCGCAGACATTCGGGACCTTGCCGTGGTTTGCCGGATTGCCGACCAGCTGGTAGCCCACATAGCGCTGCAGCACTGCGCAGGCCTCCTTGGGATCGGCGCTGTTGAGGTTGGGACGCAGCGCATTCCACGCCGCCTCCGCGGCCTTGCCTTGCGCATTAAGGCTGTCGCTGCCGGCTTGCTGGTCCGCCGGATAGGCCGTGCCGAACTTGCGCGGCACTGCCCCGATCTGCACCAGCCGCTCGACCCGATCGGGATGTTCGGCCGCATAGAGCGCGATCATCAGGCCGAGGTAGGAATAGCCGACCAGCGAGACCTTCTCCGCACCGAAATGGCGGCGTAGCGCCTCGACGTCGGCAACGTCTCCCATAATGGTGATCTGGCCAACATCCTCGACGCGCTTCGACAGGCCGCGATTGCGCATGTCGTACTGGATCACCGAGCGGTCGGGCCGCGCCAGTATCGCGAACTCCGGCATGAACAGCCGGCCGGGAACCAGGACGATGTTCGGTCCCGTCCCATAA
>DASTOV010000021.1:0-7100 GCA_035720125.1 Sphingomicrobium sp.
TTGCGCGACAAAAGGCTCGAGAATCCGTGGAAGAAGCACGACAACATTCCGCTGTGAGGCCGATATGAAACTCGGACGCCTCAACCATGTCGGGGTCGCTACACCATCGATCGAAGCCTCCGTCGCAATGTTCCGTGACCGGATGGGCGCGGAGGTAGTGCGCGATCCGTTCGACCTGCCGGCGCAAGGGGTGCGCGTCTGCTTCGTCGACACGCCCAACAGCCAGATCGAACTGATCGAGCCGCTGGGCCCGGACTCGCCGATCGTGAAGTTCCTCGAGCGCAATCCGGAGGGCGGGCAGCATCATATCTGCTTCGAAGTGCCGGACATCGAGGCGGCGCGCGCCTTCTAGGAAGGCAAGGGTGTCCGCATCCTCGGCCCGACGCGGATCGGGGCGCATGGCACGCCGATATTCTTCCTGCATCCGAAGGACATGGGTGGAGTTCTCACTGAAATAATGGAGTCACCGAGGCAGGCGCATTGAATTTTTTCCCTCCCCATCAAGGGGGAGGAGCAAGTTAGGGAGACTCGCATGTCCACGCACCACGCCACCATCCGCTGGTTTTCCTCGCCTGGCGAGGATTTCGCCAAGGGGCAGTACAGCCGGGCGCACAGCTGGAATTTCGATGGCCTGACCAATGTCGCGGCCTCGGCGTCACCGCACATCGTACCAATGCCCTGGGCCAATCCCGACGCGGTCGACCCGGAGGAGGCGTTCGTTGCCAGCGCATCGGCCTGCCACATGCTGTTCTTCCTCGATTTCGCCCGGCGGGCGGGGATGATCGTCACCTCTTACGAGGACGAGGCGGAAGGGCTGATGGAGCGCGGCGAGGACGGCAAGACGCGCATCACCCGCATCACTTTGCGTCCCAAGATCGTTTACGGTGGCGACGGGCCGGACCAGGCGACGCTCGACCAGCTCCACCACAAGGCGCACGAGGCCTGCTTCATCGCCAATTCGATAACGTCAGAGGTCGTAATCGAGCAGCGCTGAATGTTTGGCATTGGCGCTGGGCGGCGCTAGGGGCGATGCCGATGACCAAAAAGCCGAATATCGACGACTGGAAGGTGCTCGCCGACAAGGAATCGCGGGGAAAGGACCTCAGCCGCGACACGCCCGAGCATATTCGCCTCAAGAATGTCTATGGCCCCGAGGACAGCGCCCATATCGACAGCGGCCTGCCCGGCATGCCGCCCTATACGCGCGGGCCCTATGCGACCATGTATGCCGGGCGGCCGTGGACCATCCGCCAATATGCCGGTTTCTCGACGGCTGAAGAGAGCAACGCCTTCTATCGCCGCAACCTGAAGGCCGGCCAGAAGGGTCTCTCCGTCGCCTTCGATCTCGCCACCCACCGCGGTTATGACAGCGACCATCCGCGCGTCGCCGGGGACGTCGGCAAAGCGGGCGTGGCGATCGACAGCGTCGAGGACATGAAGCTGCTGTTCGACGGCATCCCGCTCGGCGAAATGTCGGTCAGCATGACCATGAACGGCGCGGTGTTGCCGGTTATGGCCTTCTACATCGTTGCCGGGGAGGAGCAGGGCGTCCCGCGCTCCCAGCTCACCGGGACCATCCAGAACGACATCCTCAAGGAGTTCGCGGTCCGCAACACCTACATCTATCCTCCCGAGCCATCGATGCGGATCGTCTCCGACATCATCGCCTATTGCGCGGAGGAGATGCCCAAGTTCAATTCCATCTCCATCTCCGGCTATCATATGCACGAGGCCGGGGCGACCGCGGTGCAGGAGCTGGCCTATACGCTGGCCGACGGCATGGAATATGTCCGTGTCGCCATCGCCGACGGCCTCGACGTCGACGATTTCGCACCGCGCCTCTCCTTCTTCTTCGGCATCGGCATGAACCTGTTCATGGAGGTGGCCAAGCTGCGCGCGGCGCGGACGCTTTGGACGCGGATCATGACGGATCTCGGGGCGAAGACCGAGAAGTCGAGGCTGCTCCGCACCCACTGCCAGACCAGCGACGTGTCGCTGACCGAGCAGGACCCTTACAATAATGTCATCCGCACCACGATCGAGGCGCTGGCCGCGGTGCTGGGCGGCACCCAGTCGCTGCACACCAACAGCTTCGACGAGGCGATCGCGCTGCCGACCGATTTCTCGGCGCGGATCGCCCGCAATACCCAGCTGATCCTGGCCGAGGAGAGCGGGGTGACCGCGGTCGCCGACCCGCTCGGGGGCTCCTGGTACGTCGAGGCGCTGACCCGCGAGCTGGAGGAGCGCGCCTGGGCGCTGATCGAGGAGGTCGAGCAGCATGGCGGCATGACCAAGGCGGTCGCCGAAGGGCTGCCCAAGATGCGGATCGAGGAAGCCGCCGCCGAGCGCGCGGCCAAGGTCGACACCGGCGAGACGGTGATCGTTGGGGTCAACCGCTACCGGCTGGAGAATGAGCCGCATCTCGACATCCTCGAGGTCGACAATGCCAAGGTCCGCAGCCAGCAGATCGCGCGGCTGGAGAAGATGCGCAGCAGCCGCGACGAAGCGAAGGTGCGCGCGGCGCTGGACTTGCTGGAAACAGGCGCGCGAGATGGCGGAAACCTGCTGGCGCTTTCAGTCGAATGCGCCCGGGTGCGCTGCTCGCTGGGCGAAATTTCGGATGCGCTGGAGCGGGCGTTCGGGCGCTACCATACCAAGCCGGAGCCGGTGCGCGGCATCTATGGGCGCCGCGACGACGGCCGCTGGAAGGAGGCGGTGGCGGGGACGGAAAGCGTCGCCAAGCGGATGGGCCGCAAGCCGCGGATCCTGGTCGCCAAGATGGGCCAGGATGGGCACGACCGCGGCGCGAACCTGGTCAGCTCGGCGTTCGGCGACCTGGGCTTTGAGGTGATCGCCGGGCCGCTGTTCCAGACCCCGCGCGAGGCCGCCGAACTGGCGGTCGAGAATGACGTCGACGTGGTCGGCGCCTCCTCGCTCGCGGCGGGCCACAAGACGCTGATCCCGGAGCTGATCGCGGCGCTGAAGGAAGCCGGCCGCGCCGACATCAAGGTGGTCGCCGGCGGCGTCATCCCACCGCAGGACTATGCCATGCTGCGCGAGGCGGGGGTGCAGGCAATCTTCGGGCCGGGCACCAATTTGGCGGATGCCGCCGATGAGGTGCTGCGCCTGCTCGGCCATAACAAGCCGCCCGTTGAAGAGGCGGCGGAGTGATTGGCTGGAAGCAATGGCTTGGCGTCCTCGCCTTCATTGTTCTTCTGTTCGTGTTGGCCTTCTATTCCGGCGCTTTCATGCATGGCGATCCATAGGAAACTCGTCATGCTGAACTTGTTTCAGCATCCATTTTGGGGAAGGGCAGTGCGGGTGACGGAATGGACCCTGAAACAAGTTCAGGGTGACGGTTTGGTGGGGCATTGATGTTTAAGAAGATTCTCATTGCGAACCGGGGCGAAATCGCCTGCCGCGTGATCCGCACCGCGAAGCGGATGGGGATCAAGACCGTCGCGGTTTATTCCGACGCCGACGCCCGCTCACCTCATGTCCGCATGGCCGACGAAAGCGTCCGGCTCGGCCCCGCACCGGCGGCGGAGTCCTACCTCAAGGCCGAGCTGATCATCGACGCCTGCAAGGCGACCGGGGCCGAGGCCGTGCATCCGGGCTACGGCTTCCTTTCCGAGCGCACGACCTTCGCCAAGGCGCTGGAAAAGGCCGGCATCGTCTTCATCGGCCCGCCGGTGAAGGCCATCGCCGCGATGGGCGACAAGATCGAATCCAAGAAGCTGGCCAAGAAGGCCGGCGTCAACGTCGTCCCCGGCTATCTCGGCGACATTGCCACGACCGACGAAGCCGTCAAAATCGCCAAGGACATCGGCTATCCGGTGATGATGAAGGCGTCGGCAGGCGGCGGCGGCAAGGGCATGCGTCTCGCCTATAACGAAAAGGACGTGCGCGAAGGCTTCGAGGCGACCAAGCGCGAGGGGCTTAGCTCATTCGGCGACGACCGGGTGTTCATCGAGAAATTCATCGAGGACCCGCGCCACATCGAGATCCAGGTGCTCGGCGACCAGCACGGCACCATCCTCTATTTGGGCGAGCGCGAATGCTCGATCCAGCGCCGCCACCAGAAGGTGATCGAGGAAGCGCCGTCGCCCTTCGTCTCGCCCGAAATGCGAAAGGCGATGGGCGAGCAGGCGGTCGCGCTGGCGCGTGCTGTTGGGTATTATAGCGCGGGCACCGTCGAGCTGATCGTCTCGGGCAAGGACCCGACCGGCAAGAGCTTCTACTTCCTGGAGATGAACACGCGGCTGCAGGTCGAGCATCCGGTGACCGAGGAAGTGACCGGGCTGGACCTGGTCGAGCAGATGATCCGCGTCGCCGCGGGCGAGAAGCTCAAGTTCAGCCAAGACGATGTGAAGCTCAACGGCTGGTCGATCGAGGCCCGCGTCTATGCCGAGGATCCGTACCGGCATTTCCTGCCAAGCACGGGGCGCTTAACTTCTTACCGTCCCCCAGCCCAAACCCGGCACCCCCGCGAAAGCGGCGGTGGAGACGAAAAGCGGGATTCCCGCTTCCGCGGGAATGACGAAGTGGTTGTAAGGGTCGACGACGGCGTTGCCGAGGGCGGCGAGGTCAGCATGTTCTACGACCCGATGATCGCCAAGCTGATCAGCTGGGCGCCGACCCGGGAGGAAGCGATCGAGGCACAGGTGGTGGCGCTCGACGCGTTCCAGGTCGAGGGCATCGCCGACAATGTCGATTTCCTCTCCGCGCTGCTGCAGCACCCGCGCTTCCGCGCGGGCAACCTCACCACCGGTTTCATCGCCGAGGAATATCCGGAAGGCTTCACCGGCGCGCCGGCGGACGAACAATTGCTGATCGACCTCGCCGCGCTGGGCGCGATCGTCGAGCTGACCCAGGACACGCGCGCCGCGCTGATCGACGGGCAATTGGGCGGGCCGCAGTTTCCTGAGCCGACGCAGATTGTCAGGATTGGGAAGCGCGAGTTTACGGTGACCGTGGCGCCCTACGACGGCGGTAACCTGGTGATCGTCGACGACAATGAGGCGATCGACGTGATCGGCGACTGGTCGCCGGGGATGCCGCTGCTGATCGCCGACATGGACGGGCGCAAGCGGGTGGTGCAGGTGGCGAAGAAGGGTCGCGGCTGGCGGTTCGCCACGCGCGGCGCGCGGCATAATGTGCTGGTCATGGCGCGGCACATCGCCGTGCTGTCGCACCACATGATCGAGAAGGTCCCGCCGGACCTGTCGCGCTTCATCCTGGCGCCGATGCCGGGCCTGCTGACCCGGCTGGAGGTCCAGGCAGGCGACACGGTCGAGGCGGGCCAGCCGGTCGCGGTAGTCGAAGCGATGAAGATGGAAAATATCCTCCGCGCGGAGAAAAGCGCGACGGTCAAGGCGACCGCCGCCAAAGCCGGCGACAGCCTGGCCGTCGACCAGGTCATCGTGGAATTTGAGTAGCCGCGCGCACAGCCTGTCCTGGGGCCAGGCGAGCACGAGGCACAGTTCTCCCGCGAAAGGCGGGAGCCTAGTCCAGCGCGTTAGCGCTGCCTGCGGCAGCGGTCTGGGCCCCTGCCTTCGCAGGGGTACTAGCGATTCCTGAGCTCAACCCTTCGCAATTTGCCCGTCGCCGTCTTGGGCAGCGCCTCGACAAACTCGATTTCGCGCGGATATTTGTATGGCGCAATCGTTGCCTTGACGAAATCCTTGAGCTCTAAAATTAGCGCGTCATTGGGCGCCACTCCCGCCGCCGCAACGATGAACGCCTTCACCTTCTGCCCGCGCTCCGGGCAGGGCACGCCGATCACCGCGCACTCCGCCACCGCCGGGTGGGCGAGCAGCGCATTCTCCACTTCCGGTGCGCCGATGTTGTAGCCCGAGCTGACGATCATGTCGTCGCTGCGCGCGACGTACCAGAAATAGCCGTCGGCATCCTTGCGGTAGGTGTCGCCGGTGAGGTTCCAGCCGTCCTTGACATATTTCACCTGGCGTTCGTCATCGAGATAGCGGCAGCCGGTCGGGCCCTTGACCGCCAGCCGCCCTTCGCCCTCGGCAAGCGGCTGGCCGTCCTCATCGAGCACGGTGGCCTCATAGCCAGGCACCGCGCGACCGGTGGAGCCGGGGCGGATCGCGTCGCCGCTTTCGGAGATGAAAATGTGCATCATCTCGGTCGAGCCGATGCCGTCGACGATCGGGATGCCGGTCCGCTCCTTCCACGCCTCCCACACCGCCCTGGGCAGATGCTCGCCGGCCGACAGGCAGGATTTCAGCGTCTTCAGCGCCTCGTCGAGGCCGGGCTGTGACAGCATCGCCTTGTAGGCCGTCGGCGCAGTGGCGAGATGGGTGACGCCGTGCCTGGCGATCGCCTCGAGCATCGCAGGCGGCGAGGGCTGCTCGATGGTCGCGGTCGCCGCGCCGAAGCGCAGCGGGAACATCAGGGTCGCACCGAGCCCGAAGGTGAAGGCGATCGGCGCGCTGGTCATGACGATGTCGCTTGGGCCCATGCGGAAATGCGCGGCGGCGAAGGTGTCGCACGGCGCGAGGATGTCGCGGTGGAACTGGATGCAGCCCTTGGGGATGCCGGTCGTACCGCTGGTGAAGGCGATCAACGCCGGATCGTCGCAGCCGCTGTCGACCGGGTCGAGCGGCTCCAGCGAGGCGCAGTGCGTCTCCAGCTCGCCCCTGCCATAGTCGCCATCATATTTGACGAGCTGCTTGATCCAGCGCGCCTGGTCGGCGGCGGCACGGAAATCGCCAATGAAGCGGCTGTCGACGATCGCATGGCTGATCTCCGCCGCGTCGATCACAGAGGCGATCTCTCCCGGGCGCAGCAGCGGCATCGTCGTCACCGCCACTCCGCCAGCCTTCAAGACGCCGAGCCAGGCGGCAAACAGGGTATAGCCATTGGGCCCACGCAGCAGCACACGATTGCCAGGAACAAGTCCCTGCTTCTCGACCAACAGTCTCGCGATGCGGCCGGAAAAGCTGTCCAGATCGGCATAAGTCCAGCCGCCATGGTCATTGGTGATGGCGAGGTCGCCGGGCTTGCCGCCTTTGAGCAGTTCCGCCGCGGCGTTCAATCGCTCCGGATAGTCGAGCAGCAGAAAGTCCGGCTGCTGGTCG
>DASTOV010000022.1:0-6130 GCA_035720125.1 Sphingomicrobium sp.
TTCGTGAACACTTCCAAGCTCGACCAGAGGCCGCTGTGGGAAGTTCCCGCCCTTACCGTCCATGAAGCGGTTCCGGGCCACCATCATCAGATATCGCTGCAGCAGGAGTTGCCGATGCCGGACTGGCGGCGCCACGGCACCTTCTTTACCGCTTTCACGGAAGGCTGGGGCCTTTATTCGGAGCGGCTCGGGATCGAGATGGGCCTCTATGACACGCCAGCAAAGGACATGGGCCGGCTAAGCTACGAAATGTGGCGCGCGACCCGCCTGGTAGTCGACACCGGCATCCATGCCAAAGGCTGGTCGAAGGAACGGGCGATCGCCTTCATGAAGGACAATAGCGCGTTGACCGAGGCGAATATCGAGGCGGAGGTCAATCGCTACATCAGCTGGCCGGGCCAGGCGCTTGCCTACAAGCTTGGCGAACTCAAGATCCGCGAGCTGCGCGCCAGGGCCGAGCAGGCGCTTGGCGCGAAGTTCGACTTGCGCCGCTTCCACGATGCGGTTCTCGGTCAAGGATCGGTGCCGCTCGATACGCTTGATGCGCAGATCAACAGCTGGATCGTGTCGGAGCAGGCGCGGAGCTAGGGATGGACGCTGGCGGCCGCACGATCGCCGGCCCTATTCGTCCGGCGCGGTCGCTTCCGCATCCTCTTCCCGTCGTTCCTTGAATGCCTGGCTGATCAATTGATTAGCGCAGCCGGTGTGGCCGCCCGGGCCAACCGGGGAACAGCTGTTGATCCCGGTCCGGCCATAGGTTTCGAATGCGATTGCGCGATTCGCCCAGGCCTGACGCGATTGCAGCGATCCGCCCTCACGCAACCTTTCCGGGATCCGGTAACGCTCGGCTTCTGGCTTGCGCGCGCAGACTACCACCTCGTCGTCGGTCGATCGCGGGCACGGATCGGTGCCATAGACGACAATTTCGTTGACGCGCTGGGCCATCGCCGGCTGGGGCACGCCAATCAGCGGCAATGTGAAGGCAGCCGTGGCGAGGGTCAGGGACGGCAGTCTCGACATGTTTACGAACTTCCTTTGCATGAGGAAAAGCGGTCGAATCGCCGTTCCAGTTCCGTCATATCCGTTTCGATAATTCAATGGCTACCCGGCAAAACCCCCGGATGGTCGCATGCAGCAGCGGATAAGCGATCGCTTCCTGTGCGCCATGCTCGCGGGCGGTCTGGCGGTGCTCCAGTTCTTCGGCCTGGAATGCGGCAATATCTGCCGCCAGTTCCGGGTCGTCGTCGCCAAGCTCGGCAAGCTGCTCGGAATAGTGGCGGTCGATCTCGGTTTCAACGGCATCGGTGCAGGCCATCGCGGCCTTTTCGCTGATAAGGGCCGTGGCAGCCCCTAGCGCAAAGCCGGCCGCGCTCCAGAAGGGCTGCAGGGCGGTGGGACGCACCCGGCGATCTGCCATCATCTGGTTGAAGCGGTCGAGATGGCGCTGCTCCTGCGCCGCCATGCGAGCGATCTGATGGGCGGCCGGAGAGCTGCGGCCGAGAACCGCCAGTTGCCCGGCATAGATGCGCGTCGCGCCATACTCACCGGCCTGGTTGACGCGCAGCATCGCCGCCCGGTCAGGGCGCCGGTCCCCGGGGCGCCAACTCGAGGTCATGCGCCCTTCCGCGCCAAGGCGACGATGGCTGCAGATCCGGCCAGCGAAATGATCGCGTTCCAGCCGGCCATCGAGATGCCGATGAATTCCCACTGCACCTGGTCGCAGCGTACCAGCGGCACGCTCAATATATCCTGAAGGCTGGTGGCGCCGGTTGCCGTGCAATGGGTGATGCCTTCCCACCAACCGAGTTCGACCCCGGCATGGAACACACCGATCCCCCCCGAAATGGCGACGGCCGCGGCGGCAAATAGCACCAGCATCCGGATGCGGGGCGCAATCAGGCGAGGGTAAAAGGCACCGATCGCCAGGACAATCGCCGCGGCATGCGGCCAGCGCTGCCAATAGCACATCTCACAAGGATAAAGGCCGCCGGCATATTGGGAGAATAGCGCGCCGCCGAGCAGCAACGACGGGATCAGCAAGGCAAGCAGGCGCGCTTCCTTGAGGCGCGACGCGCCCCCCGGCATTGGCGGCGCCAGCATTAACGCGATGCCGTCTTGGCCAGCTGGACCGGCGGCGGGGCCAGCCGCTTCAATGCCTTAAGGGCATAGTCGAGCTGGAAATCCTTGATGCCCTTTTTCTCGAGCTCGGCGAAGGTTACCGTGAAGCGCGGATCGGGCTGGCTCTCGTCCTCAAGGACCTCATCCTTGATCTGCGCCTGGCTCACCAGGTGACGACGCAGGTCCGCCTCGCGCAGCCGCGGCCGCGACTTGTAATCCTCGTCGCTGAGCTGCGGCACGGCAATATCGGGATCGATCCCGCCCGCCTGAACCGACTTGCCCGACGGCGTATAGTAGCGCGCCGTGGTCAGTCGCAGTGCTGAGCTTGGCCCGGTCTGGATCACGCTTTGCACCGAACCCTTGCCGAAACTGCGCTCGCCCATGACGATCGCGCGGCGGTGATCCTGCAGCGCCCCGGCGACAATTTCGGCGGCCGAGGCGGATCCGGCATCGACCAGGACGATCACCGGCTTGCCCTTCGCCAGGTCGCCAGGCTTGGCATAGAAACGTTCGATGTCGCCCGCCTCGCGCCCGCGCTCGGACACGATTTCACCTTGTTCAAGGAAAGCATCGCTGACCTCGATCGCCTGGTCGAGCAATCCCCCGGGGTTGGAGCGCAGATCGACGATATAGCCGGTGGCCTTGCCACCGGTCGACTTGTCGATGCTGACCAGGGCTTCGCGGGTCAAGTCACCGGTGTTGGCCGAGAAGCCATTGATGTTGATGATGCCGATATTGTCCTTCACCTCCCACTTGACCGGCCGAAGCTCGATGCGCTCGCGGGTGATGCTGACGTCGAACGGCTTGTCTCGGCCGGGCCGGACGATGGTCAACTTAATGGTCGTGCCAGGCTTGCCGCGCATCTTTTCGACGGCTTCGTCCAGGGTGAAACCATAGAGGAACTCCCCATCGATGTGGGTAATGTAGTCGCCTGCCTTGATCCCGGCCCGATCGGCTGGCGTGTCTTCGGTAGGGGCGATGACCTTGACCGCTCCGTCTTCGGTCGAAACGCTAAGGCCGAGCCCGCCGTAATTGCCTTCGGTCGTCGTGCGAAGCTGGGTGAAATCGGCTGCCTCGGCGTAGCTGCTGTGCGGATCAAGGGCCGCCAGCATGCCGTCGATCGCGCCCTTGATCAGCGTGTGATCGTCGACCTTGTCGACATAATTGGCGCGAACCCGCTCGAATACGCTGAAAAATGTCTCCAATTCCTTCTGCGTATCGGTCTCCGCGGCCGCAAATGCGGTTGTCGCTACCGGAACCATCGCCAATGCGCCGACCAGCGCCAGCGGGGGGAGAAGCTTGGAAAGGGATGCCATGACTAAATTCCTGTCAGTCCGTCGCGTCGCAATCTAGCGGGAGTCGCCGCCATTTGACAGCGGAACAGATGAAGCTGCGATTAAGGCCGGAGATTGGGGTACGCCATTCCGCCGCAATTCCACGCCGAGTGGACCCAGCGCTTGCCCGATCAGCTCGCCGCGGCGGATCCTTTCTCCGCGTGGTAATTCGCTGGCAACACCCAATAAAAGGCTCGTCCAGCCCCCTGGATGGCCGATGATGATGATTCCATCCTGTTCCCTGAACGGTGCTGCGAACAGGATTTCGCCATCGGCTGGAGCGATGACTGGGGTTCCACGGGTACTTGCGATCTTCAGGCCGCGCGAAGAAATTCCAGCCCGGCTGACCGACCCAAGTCCTTCCACCAGAGGAGCGTCGACTGGCAGGCTGTAAGCAAAATCCAATGGAGGCAGCGCAGAATCGCCGCGCATCGGTCTTGCGGTGGCGAATTCCAGCGGGGTCAGCCTTGCGGCCGCGGCTTGGCCTGCCCGGCGATCCGCCGCTTCACTGTCTGCCAATGCCAGGACCTCATCACTGGCCAGCACGCGGTCGCCGGCACCAATCGCTTCGCCGGCAAACCGGGCTGCACGTTCGATCGCCAATGCTTCCAGTTCAGCGAAGCGCTGGCGACGCCTGTCCAGTTCCTTTTGGCTCGCAGCCAATTCGGTGCGTACCTTGTCTGCCTCGGCTTCGGACTGGCGCAGCAGCGATAGTTGGGCCTGCAGCGCCGCGCTGCGCCTTTCGATCATTGGCATGGTTGCGTCGAGCAGCGCCTTGACCCTGACCATCTCATCGACTGAGCCCTGGTCGGCCAGAGCCAGTATTGGCGGCTGACGTCCCATCGTGGCCAATCCGGCCAGGAGCGCAGCCAGCGGTGCGCGCTCCTTCGATAGCTTTTGCTCGGCTAGCATGACTTGCAAACGTGCAAGACGCAGTCTCGCGTCCAGTTCGCTGACTTGCGCTTCGGTTTCCTCAATCGCTGCTGTCGCTGCGGCCTGTTCGGCACGCAATCTCGCCGCCTCAGTTCCTGCCTTGGCGACCTCCGCCTCAAGCTGCGCCAGCCGCGTGGCAGCCTGCCGCGCCTCTATACGGGCCCGGGCGAGCGCGACGTCGGCCGTCGCCGTGGCCGGCGGAACGGGTGTGCTCGCTGCCGCGAGCAGCATCGGCAGGGCCAATATTACGCAGGCGGCTAGGCGGCGCATCACCCGTCCCGGTGATAAGGATGATTGGATAGGATGCTGGTAGCACGGAACAATTGCTCTGCCAGCATGGCGCGGGCCAGCAAGTGGGGCCAGGTAGCTGAGCCGAACGACAGCAGCAGGTCCGCCTTGCCGCGCAATTCCTCCCCATGCCCATCGGCCGCACCGATCAGAAAGCGGGCCTCGCGCCGCCCAGTGTCGCGCCAATTCTCAAGGCACTTTGCAAATTCCATCGACGAAAGCGCCTTGCCGCGTTCGTCAAGGACGACGGTGATGCTGTTAGGCGAGACATCGGGCGGATTGCCCCCGCGATCCGGCAGTTCGGTGATTTTCGTCGGCCAGCTGATGCGTTTCAAATAGCGTTCGGTAAGCTCCGCCTCGGGCGAACGGCCAATCTTTCCGCGCGCGATGATGTGCAGCAGCACCTCAATTGGGCGCCGAAGCTGCCTTGGGTGCGGTTTCGTCACCAAACGCCCACATGCGCTCGAGGTTGTAGAAGCTGCGAACCTCGGGTCGGAACAAATGCACAATCACATCGTCGGCATCAATCAGCACCCAGTCGGCGACCGGCAGGCCCTCGATGCGGACGATTCGGCCAAACTGCTGCTTGATCTTGTCGGCAAGCTTGGTGGCCATCGACGCCACTTGCCGCGATGAGCGGCCTGATGCGATGACCATATGGTCGGCGATCGAGGATTTGCCGGCAAGTGGGATGGTGATCATTTCCACCGCCTGGTCGGCGTCCAGCGATTGCATGACAAGGCTGTGCAGCGCCTCGACGTCGACTGGTTGGGTCGGAGCGGCAGGCGCATGAGCGGGATCGGCCAAAGGGACTCCTCTATGAATGGGCCCGATTTCGCTTCGACATGAAGCGACGGTGCCAGGATGGATTGATTGCGCGCAGCCGGGTGGCGGAGGTCGGGTCGGGTGGCAGGCGAAGGAAGAAAATCGCCGGTGCACTCCATTCCGTCCAATTTCGCGCCTGGACTGCGGGGCGGACGAACCGCCGCAACCAGCCCGTCGCGCGCGCCGCGCGGGCATCGTCATCATAGCCGGGGCGGGAAATGACCGCAATCGGGACCATGCGCGCCAGATCGCGCCAGCGCCTCCACTGGTGGAATTGAGACACAGTGTCTTCGCCCATCAGCCAAATGAAGCGATGCCGCGGCCAGCGGCGGAGCAGGCGTTCGACCGTATCCACGGTATAGCGAGTGCCGACTTGCTCCTCAAAATCGGTGACCCGGATGCGGCTTCCGCGCGCCATGGCCCGGGCGGACGCCAGCCTCGCTGTATAAGGCGCCATATCCCTGGCCTCGGATTTCAACGGATTGCCCGGAGAGACCAGCCACCAAACCTCGTCCAGTCCAAGCCTCTGCATGGCAGCAAGGCTGATGCGCCGGTGTGCCCGGTGCGCCGGGTTGAAGCTTCCACCGAGAAGACCGATACGCCGCGCCATGCAGCCGCTGGCTAGCATCCCC
>DASTOV010000023.1:0-7585 GCA_035720125.1 Sphingomicrobium sp.
ATCGCACCTTCGCCGCATTGGATAAGAAGAGCATCATCCAAAACACGCCCGTCACCCGGGCGAAAGCGGGGGTCCCGCTTCTCATCAACTGCCGCGTCAAAGGCAGCGGGATTCCCGTTTTCGCGGGAATGACGAGAAAAAAATTCCTGTTGTGCAGCCAAGACTTTGATCCGCTCTCCTCCGAATTCGAACCAGGCCCCGGGAAAGGGCGCCAGACCCTGCACATGCCGCACCAGCTCCGCTGCCGGCCGCGACCAGTCGATCCGCGCCTCTTCCTTGCTGATCTTGGCGGCGTAGCTGATCCCTTCGTCCGGCTGGGGGATCGGTTCGAACTCGGGCAGGTCGGCCAGCACCTCGACCATCATCGCTGCGCCAAGTCTCGCAAGTTCTTCCGTCAGTTGCGCGGCGTTCCTGTCCTCGATTTCCACTGCGCGCTTCAGCAGCATCGGCCCGGTGTCGAGGCCCGCTTCCATCTGCATGATGGTGACGCCGGTTGCCTCGTCGCCGGCCATGATCGCGCGCTGCACCGGAGCGGCCCCGCGCCAGCGCGGCAGCAGCGAGGCGTGGACGTTGAGGCAGCCAAGCATCGGCGCATCGAGGATCGGCTGGGGGAGGATGAGGCCATAGGCTGCGACGACCGCGATGTCGGCGTCCAGTTCAGCGAATGCCGCCTGCTCATGTTCGCCCCGCAGGCTTTTGGGACTGCGCACCTCGATACCAAGTTCATGGGCACGAAGCGCTACCGGCGTCGGCCGCTCGCCCTTGCCGCGGCCTGCGGGGCGCGGCGGCTGGGTATAGGCCGCGACAACTTCATGGTCCGCAGCCACCAGCGCGTCGAGCGTCGGCACGGCGAAGTCGGGGCTGCCCATGAAGATGATCCGCATGGCGTCCGCCTATGGCGCGGCTTGCGCCCGCCGCCAAGCGCCCCTTATGTCCTATGCATGGCATCGCACCAAATCGAAACGCTGACTCAGGCCCTGGCGCGCCTGCCCGGCCTCGGCCCCCGTTCGGCGCGACGGGCGGTGCTGCACCTGATGAAGAAGCGCGAGGCGGCGCTGGAGCCCTTGCTCGCCGCGCTGCAGGCGGTAGCCACTACGCTGTCGACCTGCTCGACCTGTGGCAATGTCGACACCAGCGATCCTTGCAGCATCTGCCGCGACGTGAAGCGCGATGAGAGGATGCTGTGCGTGGTCGAGGAGGTCGCCGACCTATGGGCGCTCGACCGCTCGCGGCTTTTCCCTGGCCGTTATCATGTGCTTGGCGGGCGGCTGTCGGCGCTGGAGGGCGTGCGGCCCGAAGACCTCAGCATTGACAAGCTGATCGCGCGCGTTTCGGCGGGCGGCATCGACGAGGTGGTGCTGGCCATGAACGCCACCCTGGAAGGCCAGACCACCGCCCATTATCTGGCCGAGCGTCTCGAGAAATTTCCCATTCGTCTCACACAGTTGGCGCACGGTCTTCCGGTGGGTGGTGAGCTCGACTATCTCGATGAAGGTACCCTTGCCCAGGCGCTTCGCGCGCGTCGTCCGGTCGCTTGAACCCCTTGCCGGGAAGGACTAAATCGCCCGCATGGCCCTATTGCCCATCTACGAGACGCCCGATCCGATGCTCCGCCAGATCTCGACCCCGGTCGAAAAGGTGGACGATGAGCTGAGGCAGCTGATCGCCAACATGTTCGAGACGATGTACGCCGCGCCGGGCATCGGCCTTGCCGCCGTGCAGGTCGGCGTGCCCAAGCGCCTCTTGGTCATGGACCTGCAGGAACCCGAGGATCCCGACGATCCGGAGAGCAAGCCGGTCAGGGAGCCGCGGGTGTTCGTCAACCCCGAGATCCTTTCTCACTCGGACCATGAGGTGCCCTACACCGAAGGCTGCCTGTCGGTGCCCGATCAATATGCCGAGGTGATGCGGCCGGATCGCATTCGCGCCCGCTGGCTGGACGAGCATGGCAAGACGCATGAGCAGGACCTGGAAGGCCTACTTGCCGTCTGCCTGCAGCATGAGATGGACCATCTCGAGGGCGTGCTGTTCATTGATCACCTGTCGAAGCTGAAGCGCGACATGGTGTTGAAGAAACTCGCCAAGGCCAGAAAAGAACGGGCGCTGAGGGCCGCCTAGGCGAGGCTCGCCGCCGCGTTCCCGCAATCACTCGCGCATTCGCGGCAAATCTGCGCGCATAGCCGACAATGCTCATGATCATGCCGCTCGCACTCGGCGG
Organism: Sphingomicrobium sp.; assembly: GCA_035720125.1. Lineage (GTDB taxonomy): Bacteria > Pseudomonadota > Alphaproteobacteria > Sphingomonadales > Sphingomonadaceae > Sphingomicrobium. Next base: position 2,219 of record DASTOV010000023.1, read on the forward strand.
CGCACTGCTCGCACATGCGTGCGCAAAGCTCGAGCAGTTCGCGCAGCATCGGCTGGTCGTCGCCCGTGCGCCTTAGGCCAAGTCTCGCCGTTACGTCGCAGATGTCGGAGCAATCGAGGCACAGGCGGACGCACTGCGTCATGTCGTGCGGCTCGGCCATGCAGGCGTCGGCGCAGCTCAGGCACATCTTCGCGCAATACATCAGGTGATGCACCGCATCCCCCAGTGGCTGGTTCAGATGCTCCTTCGATGCCGGATGCAACGCGATCTGTTTTCGGATGGACATCGGCTTCCTTTCCAATTCGGCTGCAGCGAAGCACCGGAGCCAAGGTTGCGCAAGTCCGGCGGAATCAGAAACGCCGGGGGCTGCCCGGCGTTTCCCATTTAGAATTTCTCCCATTCATCGGCGATTGATGTCGACGTCGCGGACATAGCCTCGATAGTCGACGTCACAGCGGAATGAGAGGTCCGGCTGCAACGCATAATTGGCGCCGAGCGTCCCGTAATAACCGACGCCATATGGGTTGTAGGCCAAGCGCCCAGTTGACGCGACACCACGGACCCGAACCATATTACGGCGCGGGGTAACCTGGGTGACGCCAATGACGCGGCCGGACGTGCTCGTGCCAAGAAGGGCACCCAACAGGCCCGTATTGGTGCGATAGCTCAGGCGGTTCTGGACTGCAGCCTGGCAGCGCTGGGCGGCCAGTGCGGTCACGTTGTTGTAGCCGTAGTTGCCGTAGCTGTAGGGATAATATTGCGCGGTTGCGGGGGCTGCAGCTGCAAGCGCAGCGAAGCCGCCGCCAAGCGCCATCATTTTGATCATGTTGGTCATGGCTCTTTTCCTCCTTCCAAGAATGGTTGGAGCCTCTCGATGATAAAAACGATTGGATGATCGGGGTGGCGGCTAGGCCTGTCGCGCGAGGCGAACTGGCCATCGCGCTACACTGAATGCCAAGTGAATATCGGGCCGGAGTCTCTATTCGCAGTTGTTCAGTGCGCTGCCGGAACGAACTGCCCGATTTCGTCGTGGCCGGCGCGAACCAACCCCCAACTTGACGGCGGCACCTCGTTCCAGGCGCCAGCCAATTCTCCCAGCGGTTCCGACACGATCAGCCTCGATTCGTCCGAAAGAGATCGAAAGACCGCCATGTCGGGATGCTGTTCGCGCATGGTCTGAACGTCCGTCGAATAGAAAAGGGACGGCGGCTCGCCCTCGCTTGAATAGCGAAACGCCCAGATGTTGTCGCCATCACTTGCGGCCAAGCTCATCCGCACGGGTTCCTCGATCCCATTCCGGCGGCAGACCTGTTCGATGAAGCCCACTGCCCGCTGGACCGCTTCGGGCGGATTCTCCTCCAGCCCGAACGTCAGGGCCAGGAAAAAGAAGGCCTCCGTATCACTCGATCCTTCGATATGGGGATAGAGCGCCGGATCGACCGCCATCACCAGCTCGCGCTTGACGGTCTGGAACCCGGCGATCTGGCCGTTGTGCATCCACAGCCATTTGCCGTGGCGGAAGGGGTGGCAGTTGGTCTGCTGGACCGGCGTTCCGGTCGACGCCCGGATATGGGCGAACACCAGGCGGGACCTGACCTGTCGCGAAATCTCGCGCAGGTTCCGGTCGTTCCATGCGGGATCGACACATTTGTACAGTGCCGGGACGTCGCCTTCGCCGTACCAGCCAACGCCGAAGCCGTCGCCGTTGGTGGCGTGCGGCCCAAGCCTCGCGTGCAGGCTCTGGTCGATCAGCGAATGCTGCGGCTTGTAAAGCAGCGCTTCCAGGGAAAGCGGGCTACCGGAATAGGCGAGCCAGCGGCACATGCGTCGGCCTCAGCCGGCCGCATCTCCGCGGTCGCTCCTGAGCGTAGCGGTAAGGGTGTCGAGCATCGACGCCTCGATCTCGGAAACGCCGCTGCCAAGACCCAGCAGCTTGGAAAGGCCACCGCCCGAAGCCGCGGCAACCTCCTGGCACGCCTCGACGATACGCTTGATGCGGTCTTCCTTCTCCGCCGGCGTCAAGACGCTAAAGCTGTAGTGGAGGACTTCTACCGCGGTATCGAACAGCTCGTCCGCAGGCCGGACCTGAAGCCACGCGATTAGCTGGCCGAATCCCGGCGAATCGGCCTCGACACCGCGGCCCTGCGCCAGGCGGAGGACCGTATCGGCCTCCTTGTCGCTGACCGATCCGTCGACCCAGGCGACCTGGACCAGGGGCGCCACGAACAGGGCCGACGCGGTCTCCGGCTTCAAGCCAAGCTGCCTCACGCGTTCGAGCAACTCGGGGTTGTCGACCTGCAGCTTTTCTCCAAGTGCCTTGGCGATCTCGTCGAGGGGGGCCCGCTGGCGCAGGCTGTCGAGCAGCTTGGCGTCCTGCTGGCGGAAATAGGCCGCCTCGTTCGCCCGCTCACGGTCCCTGAAGATTTCATTTTCCATTCTCTTACCTCAATCGCATGGCCAGGTTGCCCAAGGGTGTAGCCCGCTCTTGGCCATTATGCATCACCGGAAATCTTAAGCGCGGGCTTCCGGGACTTGCGGCTGAGGTGTTCCGCAAGCTCCCGATGCGCGAGAAAATCCTCCATCATCTCGGCGACCTCGTCCTGCGGTCCCAGGGGCACGCGCGAGCTTCGGCCATGCCAACCCGCCCATGCCTCGCCGCTTTCTTCGCTGAAGACGATTCCGCTGGGCTGCTTGCCGGGTATGCGGCGGCTGCCGACCAGGTTCCTGACCGCATGAACGAAGCCGATGATCATTGCAGCGGCGATGAGGAATACCGCCATTGCAAATATTTCGCTCGGTCCTTCAAGCAGCTGCGGACCCGGCCCGATGAAGAATGCATCGATGATGATCGCTGCCGCCAACGCCATCCCCGCGGCATATTTCCAGTCGAGGAAGATGGCCGAGAGCAGGACGGACGGGACATAGATCGCGACCACCGTGCCGGTCACCACGCCGTCAAAGGCCAGTCGAACGAGCGTTGGAACCGCGACCGCGACCATCGCCCAGAAAATTGCCCGAAATCCTGTAATGCCTGGCTTCAGGAGCCATTTCCTGACTTCAAAGCGATTCATTGCGGGCCTCCGAGTGGCGCGACGCAAGGCTGAAAACGTTTCGATACCGTGCCGTGCCGAACGGAAATATCGCTAATCTTCCGGATTAGGCGGCTGGTGAATCCATTAGTTCGCCGTCCGCACCCACTCGCCATTTCGTCGCAAATGACAGAATGAGACCAAATGGCCGACTCGCTTGAATTCGCCGGGTCGGGCGGACGGCAACTTGCCGGTCGCCTGGAATCCCCGTCGGGACGCGTGCGGGGCTGGGCCCTGTTCGCCCATTGCTTCACCTGCGGGAAGGACAATCTCGCCGCCGTGCGGATTTCGCGCACCCTGGCCGGCCAGGGGATCGGCGTGATGCGGTTCGACTTCGCCGGCATCGGCGAGAGCGAGGGACCGTTCCAGGAAACCCACTTCGCTTCCAATGTCGAAGACATTGTCGCTGCCTGCGGGGCGATGGCCGAGCGCGGCTGGCCGGTGAGCTTGCTGATCGGACACAGCCTGGGCGGGGCGGCAGTTCTTGCCGCGGCAGGGGAGTGCAAGACGGTGCGTGCGGTGGCGACGATCAACGCGCCGTTCGATGTCGCGCACGCGCTGGCGCAATTCGCTCCGGATGACCTGGCCGCGATCGAGCGGGACGGCAGCGCGGACGTGCACCTTGCACAGCGGCCGTTCCGCGTCGGCCGCGAGCTGATCGACAGCTTGCGCGAGCAGGACCAGGGCAAGAGGATCGCGTCCCTGCGGAGGCCTCTGCTGGTGCTCCATGCGCCGACCGACAACACCGTCTCGATCGATCATGCGACGCATATCTACGTCGCCGCCCGCCATCCCAAGAGCTTCCTGTCCCTGGATAATGCTGATCATCTGCTCAGCCGGCGAGAGGATGCGGCACGCGCCGCGAGCCTGATCGCCGCCTGGGCCGACGCCTATGTCGAACCGGCGCCCGACCACGAATTGCCCGCGGATGTCGAGGCGGTCGAAACCGGGCGCGGCAAGTTCCAGCTGGAAGTCAGGACCGGCCGTCACCAGCTGTTTGCCGACGAGCCGGTCGATTTCGGTGGGCTGGACAGCGGGCCATCGCCGTTCCAGCTGCTGGGCGCCGCATTGGCCGCCTGCATGACCATGACGGTTCGCCTTTATGCCGACCGCAAGGGCTTGCTGGTCAAGCGGATCAGGACCGGGGTCGGCCACCACCGAGAGCCGGACCAGGCCCCGCGCGACCGGTTCGACGTCCGGCTGACGTTCGACGGCGATCTCGACGCGGAGCAGCGCGAGAAGCTGGTCGAAATCGCCGGCAAATGCCCGGTGCATCGGGTCCTGACCGATGGCGCCCGTTTCGCGATCATGGAAAGCCCTGAGCCCGCGCCTTGCGAGCCGCCCGAAGCGCACGAGCAGGAGATGGAGGAAGTCGCCGAGCGCAATCAGTAATGTTTTAGCGCTTCGGCCTCGACCTGCTTGATCCACCGATCCTTGCACTGGGTATAGGCGTTGCTGTCGTCGGGATGCATGGCGGCGCAGTCGCCTTTCATCTGTTGATAGGCTTCCGCCACTTCCGGGCGTGCGCGCAGATGGTCTCGAAATGCAAGATGGCGGCGAATTGAATGATCGCCTTCGGCATAGCAGTGCAGGTGAAACCTGCGCAGGCCGCTTTCCGGGTCGGTGAGCGTGCAGAAGCGCCGGCCCTCCAGCCCATATTCGCCATGCCAGGCATAGCCGAGGGCCTCGATTTTCGGTCGCGTCTCCTCGATCGTTTCAAGATCGGGACCGACGCCCACCAGGTCGATGATCGGCTTCGCCGCAATGCCCGGGATCGCGGTCGATCCGACATGATGCATTTCGACGATCGCGGGCCAGACCGCTTTCAGGATCCGGGACTCTTCCTCGCTGGCCTGCTCGGCCCACCGTGGATCGTGGGGCAAAAGCCGGACTGCATAAGGCGGCAGCATGCGCCCATTTGTGATGTGAGCGGGCCTTCTCTTCAAGCCGCAATATGAATGGCCAGGACCGGCAGTGCGGCCCTGGCCATGATTGGGACCGCTAGAGAATGCCGTCGGCGCTCCAGACGACCAGCAAGCCGGCTCCGATGATGACGTCGATCACGACGCACCACGGCACATACCACCGCGGGATGGAAACCAGCGACAGGCGCGACCGGTTATGGTGCGCCAGGTCCCACAACGCGTGGCCGAAATAGGCCAACGGCAACAGGATCGGCCACAGCAACAGGCCCAGCAGGCCGCTGACTGCGAACAGGCCGGTGACATTGAACTCCACCAACTGGTCGCGGGCTGAACCGTTCATCACCGCAAATCCG
>DASTOV010000024.1:0-3811 GCA_035720125.1 Sphingomicrobium sp.
GAAAATACGACCAACTCGGTTTACGTGCTCGAAGATGTCGGCGGCCTCGATGCGCTCTACCGCCTGTCGCTGGACGGGTCCGGTACCAAGACACTGGTAGCCAGGCATGACAAGGTCGATATCAACGGAGTGGTTCGCATCGACCGGGGGCTTCCGGTCATCGGTTACAACTACACGGATGACCGCAGCCGAACGGTCTACTTCGATCCCGAATTCAAGGATCTGGCATCGGCTCTTGGACGCGCATTGCCAGCCACGCCGCTCGTTTATTTTACGGCCGCGTCGCGTGACGCCAAGGTCCTGCTGGTCCACGCCAGTTCTGACACTGACCCCGGTGCCTATTATTTGCTCGATAGGGCGACCAAGAAGATGGAAGGCGTGCTGCTCTCGCGTGAGGCCGTCGATCCCGAAAAACTGGCCCCGGTCCAGTCGATAAAATATCCGGCCGCGGACGGGACGATGATTCCCGCCTATCTCACCTTGTCGAAGGACGGGCCGGCGAAGGGGCGCCCAGCGGTGGTGCTGCCTCACGGCGGCCCCAGCGATCGAGATGTCTGGAGCTTTGACTGGCTTGCCCAGTTCCTGGCCGCGCGCGGATATGCGGTGATTCAGCCCAATTATCGTGGCTCGTCCGGCTATGGTCAGGACTTTCAGGGCGACAATGCCTTCCGCGACTGGAAAACGGCGATGAGCGATATCAGCGATGCTGGCCAATATCTGGTCTCACAGGGAATTGCCGATCCAGGGAAAATGGCGATTCTCGGCTGGTCCTATGGCGGGTACGCCGCGCTCCAGTCGACAAGCCTTGAACCGGATCGCTACAGGGCCGTTGTCGCGATCGCCCCGGTCACGGACCTCTCGATGCTGAAGCGCGACTCCGAGGACTTCATCAATTCGCGGCTGGCGCGAGAGATGATCGGCTCCGGTAACCATGTGAGGTCAGGATCGCCGCTGCAGAATGCGTCCAAAATCAAGGCACCGGTGCTGCTCGTCCATGGGGACATGGACATCAATGTCAGCAGCACCCACAGCGTGAAGATGGCCGATGCCCTGCAAAGGGCAGGCACGCCGGTCGAATTCGTGCGCCACAAGGACCTCGATCATTACCTTGAGGACAGCACTGCCCGGATCGGGATGTTGATGAAGATCGGCCAGCTGCTCGACCGCACGATCGGCCAATAGCTCCAACGAAAAAGGGCGGCCCCAGCGGGACCGCCCTTGCTAGTTCGACTGCCCCGCAGGATCAGCGCGAATAGAATTCGATGACCAGGTTCGGTTCCATCCGGACCGGGTAGGGCACCTCGTCGAGGGTCGGAACGCGGGTGAACTGCACCTTCGAAGTGCCGTCCGGCGCGACATATTCGGGGATGTCGCGCTCGGCGAGGCCCTGCGCTTCCATCACCAGCGCCATTTCCTGCGCCTTGGAGCCAAGCTCGATCATGTCGCCGACGTCGATGCGGCGCGAGGCGATGTTGCACTTCACGCCGTTGACGCGGATGTGGCCGTGGCTGACCAGCTGGCGGGCCGCCCAGATGGTCGGCGCGAACTTGGCGCGATAGACCACCATGTCCAGCCGGCGCTCGAGCAGGCCGATCAGGTTCTGCGAAGCGTCGCCCTTCATGCGGCTGGCTTCGACGTAGGTCCGCTTGAACTGCTTTTCGGTGACATCGCCGTAATAGCCCTTCAGCTTCTGCTTGGCACGCAGCTGCAGGCCGAAGTCGGACATCTTGCCCTTGCGGCGCTGGCCGTGCTGGCCGGGACCATATTCGCGGCGGTTGACCGGGCTCTTCGGGCGACCGAAGACATTCTCGCCCATGCGGCGGTCGAGCTTATACTTGGCGCTGCTGCGCTTCGACATGTTCGTCTACTCCAATTGCGTTCAGTTTCGTTCCGGAGCCGCGCTGCACGGTATTGCGCCGGGCAGGACCACCGCTTCACCGGAGTGCGGGGTCAATTGCGATGGGGGCGGCGCCTAGCGGGGGAGGGGCGAAAGGTCAAGCTTTGCAACGGTTCCTGCCTTTTGGCATGGGACGGCCATGACCGAGATCCGCGATCCCGCCGACTGCACCACCATGACCGAGGTCCGCGCCGGCGTCGACGACGTCGACCGGCAAGTCGTCGCACTGCTCAAGCGCCGCTTCGGCTACATGAGTGCCGCTGCCCGCATCAAGCCCGACCGTTCGGCCGTGCGCGACGAATGGCGCAAGGCCGACGTGCTGGCCAAGGTCAATGAGTGCGCGGCCGACCTTGGGGTCGATCAGGCGCTGCTGGCGCGCCTCTACGAGGATTTGATCGAAACATCGATCGCGTTCGAACTCGACGAATTCGATTCCACGCGAGCCTAGGGGAAATCAGCGGCCCTGAGCGTCCCCGCGCGTCTGTGAGCGCTCACGGAACGACTGGAGTTCCCGTTTGGTAGCGGTCTCCAGTTCTTTCCATTCCGCTTCCGTCCTGCATTCCTTGCCGGCCCGCCGGTGCGAACCGAAGGCAAGGTCACGCTTGCCCTTGCAGATGACTTTCTCCTCCGGTTTCTCGGATTTGGGCGTCTCGGGGTTCGCCAGGGTGGGCGACGCAACCAGGGCAAAGGCCAAAACAGGCAAGGCAAGACGCATGTCGATACTCCCGAAACTGGAAGAGGAAGACCCGCCAATAACTGATTTATAACGGATTTGCACCTCTAGCGTTGGCGATGCTCGCCCAGCGCACGGATGACGCCTCGCAAAGCCTGTATTTCCCGGCTGCTCCACATGGGTTTGGTCAGGATGGTGCGCAGCGTGTTCCGGGTCGCCTGTACCCGGTCGGGTGGGAAGAAATATCCTGCGTGTTCCAATGCCGCATCGATCTGCCCGATCAGCCCTTCCAGCTCGCTCATTGGCGCCGGCGGTTCGATATCCCGCGCAGTGGGCTGGGCGAGTTCTGCACTACGCGACCATTCATAGGCCAGGAGGATCACCGCCTGGGCGAGGTTCAGGCTGGCGAAGTCCGGATTGATCGGGACCGTCACGATCTTGGTCGCAACGGCGACATCCTCGGTTGAGAGGCCCGAGCGTTCCGGCCCGAACAGGATTGCGGCCTTGCCCGGCGTCGCGTGAATCTCGCTGGCCATTTCTTCCGGGCCTGCAACCGGGATGACGAGGTCGCGGCGCCGGACGGTCGAGGCATAGACCAGGCTGCAGTCGGCGATGGCTTGTGCGGTCGTGTCGAAGACCCTGGCATTTTCCAGCACGATGTCCGCGCCGCTGGCGGCCGGCCCCGCGTCCGGATTGGGCCAGCCATCCCGAGGGCTTACCAGCCGCATCTCGGTCAGCCCGAAGTTGAGCATCGCCCGCGCCGCCTTGCCGATGTTCTGGCCGAGCTGCGGACGGACGAGAATGATGATGGGAGTGCGCGTGCTCATAGGAGCTTGTTGTGCCCTGGCGGGATCGCCTCCTTTTCAACCCGCTCGGCGATCTCCGCGAAGTCGCCCGGTTCGCTGAAGTCCTTGTAGATGCTGGCAAAGCGAATGTAGGCGACGTGATCGAGCGACTTCAGGCCCGCCATCACCGCTTCTCCGATCCGAACCGATGTCACTTCGTCGCCCAGAGTTTCCATCTGGCGCTGCACGCCGCTGATCAGCTGGTCGATCTTGGCCGGGTCGATGTCGCGCTTGCGGCAGCTGTGGCTGATCGCCCGTTCCAGCTTGGCGCGGTCGAATGGCTCGCGCTTGCCGTCCTTCTTGACCACGGTGAGGTCGCGGATGTGCACCCGCTCGAAGGTGGTGAAGCGCGCGCCGCAGCCCTCGCATTGCCGCCGCCGCCGGATCGCCGCGCCG
>DASTOV010000025.1:0-9687 GCA_035720125.1 Sphingomicrobium sp.
AGGATATGGGCGGGCAGCAGTGCGCCGATCAGGCCCAGGAAGCTGACCAGGATCGTCCCGACCAGTGTCCATTTGCTGCTGACCTTGCTGTAGGTCCAGGCAGCGATGATAATGGTCGGCAGCGCCACCAGTGCCGAGCTCGCGATGATCCCGCTGGCCAGCGACGAACTATAGCCGCGCTCCGCAAGGTCGGTCGGAAGCCAGAGCAACAGACCGAAATTGATGAAGCTCCAGGCAAGCGCGGTAATCACCAGCGCCGCGGTGAGCTTGCCGTGGCGCTGGGCCGCGACTGCCGCGTCGTCCGGCACCGGCTCACGCGCCTTCGCAACGATGCCATATTTGCGCTGCATGTCGGCCAGCTCCGCGGTCCGGCCGCGCTCGGCGAGGAACCGCGGCGATTCCGGGATGAATTTTGCCAGCGCCAGCAGGAACAGCCCGGTCGGGAAGCCCTGCAGCCATAGCGCCCGCCAGCCATATATTGGCTCGAAGCTATGTGCAGCGCCGCTGGCCGCGAGATAGCCGCCGACCAGGCCCGTGCCGCCGACGAGCACCAGCACCCAGCTGCGATGCTTGGGCGGCATGATTTCAGCGAGCAGCGTGTAGACCACCGGCAGCATCCCGCCGGCCGAGCATCCCATCAGGAAGCACATCAACAGGTTCAGTTCGAACAGCGGCATCGCGCCGCAAATCGCCGTTGAAACGAACAGGATGGTCGACAGCAAAATCGACACGCGCCGGCCGTAGACGTCGGCCAACCAGCCCCACAGGAACGAACCTACCGTCGTCCCGGTGAGCGCCACGAACGGCAGATAGGCAGCGGTTGCTTTGGGAATGCCATATTCCTTCGCGAGTCCCGGGAGGACGAACCCCAGCGTGGCAGGCTTCATCACGTCGATGACCAGACCCAGGGTCAGGACCAGCAACACTGCTGCATGCCAACGGTTGAGTCGGGTTGAATCCGGTGCTTCGAAGCTGGTGCCCGCATGCGATCCGTGTGGAGCCCGGTGTGCCGGCAGCGCGCCATAAATGGCAGCGGGCACGCCAAAGATGATCAGCGCCATGCCGAACCACATGCTGGGGTCCATCGGCATGCCGTGAAGTTGGTTTCCCATCCGGTGCGCCATGGCGAGCATCGGTAGATGCAGCAGGACGCCGAGCGCGATCGCGAAGCAGGCGCCCCAGAAAATGGGCGCACGCTCTCCGATGATCGAATCCTGGCGGACAGCCGCTGTCATTTCAGTGGTGGTTTCCTAGTATTTCCGGCTGAGTACGCGTGTCGACCAGGGCGCTAGGTCAAGCTTTGTCCCCTTGGCAAGTTCTAACTCGGACCCGCCCTTCTCTGTCCAGCGACCAGGATGTGGGATTTCCTCCAGGGTCACGGTTCGCGGCTCAGCGCTGTAGTTCTGAGCGACAAATACAGCGTCGCCATGCTTGGCGCGGACGAAGCTGAAGACCTTCTGCGCGTCGCTGTTCTTCACTTGCACCATTCGTCCGCCCCAGGGCGCGTTGTGCAGCGCTGGATGGGCGTCGCGGAACTGGATCCAATCGCGGATCAGCGCCGCGTGGAGATGGTCCTTCCATTGGATCGGATCGCGCTCGAAGAATTTGAGGCGCTTGTCGTTCCCCGCCTCCTGGCCGTTGTAGATGAGCGGAATACCCTCCGACGTGAACAGCAGCGCGAAGGCGTTGGTCAGCGCCGGTCCGAACCGCTCGAACTCCGTCCCCGCCCAGGCATTTTCGTCATGGTTGGAGGTGAAGATCATCCGCTGCGCGCCGGTCGGCCAGGCGCTCTCATTCTCGCTGTAATAGCCATAGAGCGCGCCAGTGTCGGCATGGCCCTTGGCGATCTTCATCAAGGCTTCGGCCCAGGCCCAGCCGTAGCTCGAATCGAATGAGGTCATGTGCAGGTCGCGATGGTTGAATTCGCCCAGCATCCACACCGGCTTGATCGCCTCAAGATCGCGACGGACGACGTTCCAGAAGTCGGGCGGGACGTAGCCGGCGACATCGGCGCGGAAGCCGTCGATGTTCGCCTCACGCACCCAAAAGGCCATCGAACCGGCCATCTCTCGACGCAGATCGGCATGAGAATAGTCGAGATCGATGATGTCGGACCAATCCCACCAGGGCGTCGAGACATGGCCGCCCTTCCAGTCTCGGGCGTACCATTCCGGGTGCTGCGTTACCCAGGTGTGATCCCAGGCCGTGTGGTTTGCGACCCAGTCCAGGATCACCTTCATGCCGTTGGCATGGGCAGCGTCGACGAAATCCTTGAAGTCATCCATGGTCCCAAGTTCGGGGTTCACGGCGCGATAATCGCGAATGGAATAGGGGCTGCCGAGCGTGCCCTTACGGTTCTGCTGACCGATCGGGTGGATCGGCATCAGCCAGAGTATGTCGACGCCAAGGCGCTTCAGCCGCGGGATTTCCTTCGTCGCGGCCTTGAGCGTGCCTTCGGGTGTAAATTGCCTTGTGTTGACCTGGTAGATGACGGCGCTGCGGGACCAGTCGGGGTGCTTGACCCCTTCGAAGCTGACCGGGGTGTAGGGATCGGGCTGCTCGGCCAAGGCACAAGTGGGAGCCGCGATCAGCGCCAGCGCTGCAATTGCCCGGATCATTCTGCCGCCCTCAATTCTGCCGCGGCGCGAGCCCGGTCTGCGATTGCCTCAAGGTCGTTCTCGCCGGGCCGCACCACCCAGCTGCCGCCAACGCACAGCACCGATGGCAAGGCGAGCCATTGCGGCGCGGTGTCCTCGCGAATGCCACCGGTCGGGCAAAAGCGCACCCCGCCGAACGGCCCGGCAAGCGCCTTCAGGGCGGGCATTCCGCCCGCCGCTTCCGCAGGGAAGAATTTGAACCGGCTTAACCCAAGGTCGAGCCCGCGCATGATGTCGGCGGCGGTGGCAACGCCCGGCAGGAACGGGACGCCGGACTTGATCGCGGCCCTTGCGAGCGGTTCGGTCAGCCCGGGCGAGACGATGAATTTTGCGCCTGCACCGATCGCTTCTCCCAGCATTCGCTCGTTCAGCACGGTGCCCGCACCCACGATCGCCCCTTCGACCGACGCCATCGCCTTCATGGCAGCCAATGCGGACGGCGTGCGCAGCGTTACTTCGATCACCGGCAGTCCGGCCTCGACCAATGTTTCGGCCAGCGCGACCGGATCGATGGCGCCGTCCAGCACCAGCACCGGGATCACCGGCGCGGCCCGCATCACCTCATCGATGTTCATGCAAACTCCCTGGCAAAGGCGGCGGCGGCACCGAACAGTCCCGGCTGCGGATGATTGACCAGCTTGACCGGAATGCCCTCCATCCGCCGCTCGAACCGGCCCTTGGCGATGAAACGATCGGCGAAACCGCTGGTGGCGAAGCGGTCCTTGAGCCGGTAGCCAAGCCCGCCGGCGATGACGACGGCGTTGGAACCGTGGGCCAGTGCCAGGTCGCCGGCTACGGCGCCGAGCGAGAGGAAGAAGCGATCGAGCGCGGCGATGGCCAGCGGATCCGAGCCGTCCAGTGCCGCCGTCCAGATCGTCTTGTCATCGGGATGGGTCACAGCCCTCCCCTCGATCGACGCGATCGCGTTGTAGAGGTTCACGAGGCCCGATCCGCAGGCGATCCGCTCGACCGACACGCGGCGGAAGCTGCGTCGGAGGTAAGCGAGGACCCTGTCCTCCAGGGCGTCGAGCGGCGCGAAATCGACATGCCCGCCCTCGGTCTCGATGACATGATAGCCGTCGGGGTGCCTCAGGAGCTGGGCTACACCAAGGCCGGTCCCCGGCCCGATCACGCTGGTGACACCGGATGGGGGCATTGGGCCATCCGGCCCGCACAGATGGTCGAAGTTCTCCGGCCCGAACTGGGCGACGGCATGGGCGACTGCGCCGAAATCGTTCACGATCTTGTACTGGGTGACGCCAAGCCGTTCTTCCATCAGCGCCGGGCGGATCACCCAGGGGTTATTGGTCAGCTTGAGCACCTCGCCGCCGACCGGGCCGGCGAACGCCATGCCCAAGGCAGCCGGAAGGTCGGTTCCGGCAATGCGGCCGAATTCCTGCCAGGCAATCTGGAAGCTGGCATGATCGGCGGTCTTGAGCGTGACAGGCTCACCCAGCGAAACAACATTGCCTTCCGCGACCTCGGCCAGGGCGAAGCGCGCATGGGTACCGCCGATATCGGCGACCGCGATCCTTCGGGTCATGCCACCGATTCCATGGCATGGAGCATTGCCGAACCGCCATGTTCGGCATTGTCGGCCGTCGCGCGCATGAAGGCGAACAGCTCCCGCCCCGTACCGACGGGCGGCAGGGGCGGTGCGCAGGGCTCGCGCGATGCGAGGTCGACGTCCACCGCCTCAAGCAGGCCGCGTTCGCCGCACAAGCGGACGATGTCCCCATCGCGGAGCCTGGCGAGCGGCCCGTCGTTCAGCGCCTCTGGACTGCAGTGGATTGCCGCGGGCACCTTGCCGCTGGCTCCCGACATCCGTCCATCCGTGACCAGCGCAACCCTATATCCGCGGTCCTGAAGGACGCCCAGCACCGGCGTCAGCTTGTGCAATTCGGGCATGCCATTGGCGCGCGGTCCCTGGAACCGGACCACGACCACCACGTCACGATCCAGTTCATTGGCCTTGAACGCCGCCAGCACTTGATCCTGGTCGGAGAAGAGGCGCGCGGGCGCCTCGATCGTCCAGCGCTCCTGAGCCACCGCACTGGTCTTGAACGTCGCCCGGCCGAGGTTGCCGCTGACAAGCCGCATCCCGCCGTCGGGCTGGAAGGGGTCACCGGCGGAACGCAGCATGGTCGGATCGGTGGACTCGGCGATCTCGTCCCAGATCAGCTGCTCGGCTTCCAGCCTCGGGCTGCCCTGGTAGGCGGCCAATTCGTCCGCCCCGGCCGTCAGCGTATCGGCGTTCAGCAAGCCTGCCTCGGTCAACGTCCGGGTGACGAACGCCATGCCTCCGGCATGATGGAAGTCGTTCACGTCGCCCGAACCGTTGGGATAGACGCGGGCGATCAGCGGCACGGCCGCCGACAGCTCGTCCAAATCCTGCCAGTCGATGGCGATGCCAGCCGCCTTGGCGATCGCCGGCAGGTGAATTGCATGATTGGTCGACCCGCCGGTTGCCAGCAGCCCGACCGCCGCGTTGACGATCGCTTTCTCGTCGATGACCTGGCTCAGCGGCCGCGCCTTGTCCTTCGCCAGCGTGGCCAGCCGGTGCACCGCCGCCCGTGTCAGCGCCTGCCGTAGCGGCGTGCCCGGATTGATGAAGGCCGCACCTGGGATGTGCAGCCCCATCAGCTCCATCATCATCTGGTTCGAATTGGCGGTGCCATAGAAAGTACAGGTGCCAGCGTCATGGTAGCTGGCGGATTCGGACGCCAGCAGCTCCTCCCTGGTCGCCTTCCCTTCCGCATAAAGCTGGCGGATCCGCTGCTTTTCCTTGTTGGCAAGGCCGGACGGCATGGGCCCGCCCGGGAGCAGAAGCATCGGCATGTGCCCAAAGCGCAGCGCACCGATCAGCAGGCCCGGCACGATCTTGTCGCAAATGCCGAGCAGCGCCGCCCCGTCGAACATGCCATGGCTGAGCGCCACCGCAGTCGACATGGCGATCACGTCGCGGCTGAACAACGACAGGTCCATGCCCGGCTGGCCCTGGGTCACGCCATCGCACATCGCGGGCGTACCGCCCGCCACCTGCGCCGTCGCACCGACTTCGCGGGCAAAGATCTTCATCTGCTCGGGATATCGGCCGTAGGGCTGATGCGCCGACAGCATGTCGTTATAGGCAGTGATGATGGCGAGGTTCGGCCCGCGCATCGTCTTGATCGCCTGCTTGTCCTCGCCGGCCGCGGCAAAGCCATGGGCAAAGTTGCCGCAGGAAAGGCGCGGGCGATTGATCCCGCGCTCCGCCTCGTCCGCCATCAGCTGGAGATAGCGGCCACGCGTCGGCTTCGATCGCTCGATGATGCGGTCGGTGACCTTGGCGATCCTGTCGTCGAGCCTAGCCATGGCACTCCTCAATCATGCCAGTGCACCCCGTCGCGCTCGGTCAGCGCGATCGCTGCCGACGGACCCCAGCTGCCTGCCCCATAGGCCTTTGGCGTCAGGCCGGCCTCGGTCCAGGCAGCGCGGACACCGTCGATCCAGTGCCACTGCGCCTCGACCTCGTCGCGGCGCACGAACAAGGTCGGGTCTCCGTCGATCAGGTCCAGCAACAGGCGCTCATAGGCGATGCGGCGGCGGTGATCGGCGAAGGCGTCGGCCAGCCCGACGTCGAGAGGTACTTCGCGAAGGCGAATCCCTTCCCGATCGAGCCCCGGGGTCTTGGCCATCACCAGCAACCGGATATTTTCCTCGGGCTGGATAGAAATGACCAGCTTGTTGGCTTCGGTGCGCGCCCCGCGTGCGGCAAAGATCGAATGGGGCACGCATTTGAACTGGATGTAGATCTCGGTCTTCCGGGTCGCCATCCGCTTGCCAGTGCGGAGGTAGAAGGGCACGCCCGCCCAGCGCCAGTTGTCGACATGGGCCTTCAGCGCGACGAAGGTCTCGGTATCCGATTTCCGGCCGAGCTCGTCGCCGTAGGACTTGACCGGCTGTCCGCCGACGGCGCCTTCGCCGAACTGGCCAGTCACGACATGCGTCGTGACGTCGTCGGGGCCGATCGGCCGAAGGGAACGCAGCACCTTCACCTTCTCGTCCCGCACCGATGTCGCATCGAACTCGGCCGGCGGCTCCATTGCCACCAGCGCCAGTAGCTGCAGCATGTGGTTCTGGACCATGTCGCGCAGCGCCCCGGCGCTGTCATAATAGCCGCCGCGCTCCTCCAGTCCGACGGTTTCCGCGACCGTGATCTGGATGTGGTCGATATGGGCAGAATTCCACAACGGCTCGAAGGTCGAATTGGCGAAGCGCAGCGCCAGCAGGTTCTGCACCGTTTCCTTGCCGAGATAATGGTCGATGCGAAACGTCCGCTGCTCCGGGAAAGCGGCCGCCACGGCATCGTTGATCTCGCAGCTCGATGCGAGGTCGGTGCCAAGCGGTTTCTCCAGGGCCAGCCGGACGCGCTCGCCCGTCAGTCCCGCGGAAGCAAGCCCGTCGATCGTCGGCTTGAACAGTGAGGGCGCGGTGGAAAGGAAGATCGCCAGGCCGTCGCTTGGATCGACCGTCTCGGCCAGCCGCTTGAATCCCTCCGGCCTGGTGGCATCCAAGGAAACATAGGTGAGCCGCCGCGAAAAGATGAGGGCGGTCTTGGGATCGTAGAAATTGCCCGGGACATGTTCCTTCAGCGCCTCGACCGCACTGGCCCGATACTGTTCGTCGTCAAGGTCGCTGCGCGCCGTGCAAACGATCCGAAATGCATCGGGCAGCAGACCGTCGGCATGCAGCCCATGGAGCGATGGCAGCAGCATACGATGCGCAAGATCGCCCGTCGCGCCGAACAACAGCAGGGTCGAAACCTTGTCCCGGGTCATGCCCACTCCCTAGCTCCAACGCCCAACGATGCGAAACGAAAGGCCGCGCCGCTTGGCAACGGCCCTTTAGCGCGCGGCAAGGCGAATGGCGAAACCGCCCCCGGGTGCCATGCGGACGCTGATCGCATCGCCGCGCCGAACCGGACGCTGCTCAACCACCATGTCCTTGCCCTTTGGTCCGGCCTCAGCGGTCGGTCCGTCACGGTAGATGGTCGCAATGTATCGCTTGCCTTCGGGCAGGAAATCGAGCGCCACGATGGCATCGCGGGCCGCCTCGTCGGTGACGCCGCCGACATACCAGTCGGCTGAGTTGCGATCCTTGCGGGCGACGATCACTTCATCGCCAATGGTGCCGGACAGGACGCGTGTTTCGTCCCAGTCGACCGGCACCTCTCTAATGAACCTGAAGGCGGTCGGATTGGACTCGTAATTTTCCTGCAGGTCCGCCGCCATCTGGACCGGCGAATAGATCACGACGTAGAGAGCAAGCTGTCGAGCGACGGTCGACATTATGTCGGTGTCGCCGCGGCCCTTCAGGCTGACAATACCCGGCGTATAGTCCATCGGCCCGGCCATCAGGCGGGTGAAGAACAGTTCCGTGTCATAGCGCGGCGGGTTCTTGGGCACGCCCCAGGCGTTATATTCCATGCCCCGCTGTCCTTCGCGGCTGACCCAGTTCGGATAGGTGCGGCGAAGGCCCGTGTCCTTGATCGGCTCATGGGCGTTGACCATGATCCCCCGCTTGGCTGCTTCCGTGACAACCTTCAGGTGATGGCGGGCCATGACCTGGCCCTCATGCCATTCGAAGCGAATTTGGCCGTCCGGGCCGCGTGCCTGGACGCCGCCTGCGTCGGACACATAGCCGGTCTTGACCGCATCAATGCCATGCTGGCGGAAATAGTCGAACCCCGCCTCCATCTGGCTTTCGTAGTGGGCGATGTTCGCGCTGGTTTCGTGATGGCCGATAATATGCACGCCCTTCTTCTCTGCGTAGGCGGCGATCCTCGGCAGGTCGAAGTCGGGATAGGGCTGCGTGAAGCTGAAATCCCAGCCGGTAGCGAACCAGTCGCCGTCCCAGCCGATGTTCCAGCCTTCGACCAGCATTCCCGCGATCCCGTTCTTGGCTGCGAAATCGATCAGCTTCAGCGCATTGTCGGTGGTCGCACCATGCTTGGGGCCCGACGCCCAGCTTTGCGTGTCGAGGTGCATCCCCCACCAGATACCGACATATTTGCGGGGCTTGACCCAGCTTACGTCGCCCAGCCTGTTGGGCTCGTTCAGGTTGAGGATCATGTTCCGTGCCGCGTAGAGCGCGGGGGCGTCCGGCGCGATGGTGATCATCCGCCACGGGGTGGTGAATTCGCCGGCCCTGCTGACCTTGGGGCCGCTCGACGAAGGCGTTAGCACGGCCTTCAGCAGCGTGCCTTCGACCCGCGCGACATTCATTCCCGAATAGTCGACCAGCGCCGCCTCATGGATCGAAACGTGCGTGCGATCGGCCAGCACCATGGTCAGCGGGGTCTGCGCGGTGGCGATGCCGCTGATCGGCGTCTCATTATAAAGATACTCCTCGCGGTTGCTTTCGAACGCGGGCGCCCACCACGCCTTGCCGTCCTGTGCCATGTTGAACTGGGTCAGCTCCTCGGCAATATTCCACGGTCCGCCGGTTCGCGCAGGCAAGCGGTAGCGAAGGCCGACGCCGTCGTCATAGGCCCGCACCTCGATCGTCATGCGGCGCTTGAGGCTGCTTTTCTCGCGCAGTTCGACTACAACCTCGCGGTATCGGTTGCGGATCGTGCGATCCTCACCCCAAGGCGTCGTCCACCCTTCGTCATGTTCGCGCGGTCGCTGCCCAATGATCTCGAAGTTGCGCAGCATCTGGGGCTGGTCCGTGAACAGGAAGCCGAGCTGGCTGTCGGCAAGCACCGGCCTGCCGAGCCGCTCGACCCGATACTGCGCCCGGCCCTCGCCGTTCAGGCTGACGGTCACGTTGAGGACATTGCCCGGCGACTGGACCGTCACCGACTGGGCGATTGCAGGGGCGGTAACGAATAGCAGGACGAAGGCAGCAATCAGTCGGGTCAGCATCGGGCGATGAATCCGGAAGCAGGAGGGAGAATGGAAGAGGCGGGATCAGCGTCGCCTGTACTGGCGATCGTTGCGCCGCCGATGGCTGGATTGGTGGCGGGCTTATCTGACAGGTTGAAAAC
>DASTOV010000026.1:0-5354 GCA_035720125.1 Sphingomicrobium sp.
AGCTTCTCCGGCCAGTTCAGTTTCACCGGCGAAGGGCAAAGTTGGGAGAAGGTGATGACCTTCACCCGCACCGGCAATGTGCTGAAGCGCGCCGAGGAAACGGGCAGCTTTACCTATACGCGCTGCGCCTGATAGCGGTTGCGGCATGAAGCCGATCTTCGCCGCCTTCCTGCTCGCCTCTTGGCTGTCCGCTTGCGGCGGCCCAAGCGACGAGGATGTATTGACCGACGAAAAGATTCGGGCCTCGCAGGCAGCACCCGAGCTCCCCGACATCCAGCTCAGCGATAATCCGGAGCCACCGCCCGCTCCACGGCCCGCTGCGGAGCAGCCCGTGATCAACGAGCTGGAAAACCAAATGATGGAAAATGCGGTCATGCCCGTGGCCGACGGTCCGATTCCGGCCGCCTTCCAGGATCGCTGGGGAACGAGGCCTGCCGACTGCCGACCGGGCGAAGTGCTTGGCTCTGCACTGGTGATCGGCGCCGACACGTTGATGACCGGCGAGTCGGTCGGGCGCCTGCAGGAAGTGGTGGACGACAGTCCGGAGAGGTTCATCGGCCTGTTCGAATATGACGGCGAGGCGCGCGAGGAACAGCTGGTCCTCACCGGAAGCAGCAACACGCTAATCAGGATCACCGGCAACCAGCGCTACGCTTATCGGCGTTGCCGGGTCGCCAGTCCTACTGGATAAGAGGCTAACCGGGTGCTAGGCGCGCTGCCCATGCACCAATTCGACCTGACCGACGACCAGCGCCAGATCCAGGAAATGGCGCAGAAATTCACCGCGGACGCAATCAGCCCCTTCGCCGCCGAATGGGACGAGAAGCACATCTTCCCGCGCGATACGATCCGTCAGGCCGCGGAGCTGGGCTTCGGCTCAATCTATGTTTCGGAGGAAAGCGGCGGCATCGGTCTCGGCCGGCTGGAGGCGGCGCTGATCATGGAGGCGATGGCCTATGGCTGCCCTTCGACGAGCGCATTCATTTCGATCCACAATATGGCGAGCTGGATGATCGACCGCTTCGGATCGGACGTCCTCAAGCACAAATATCTTCCCTCGCTGATCCCGATGGATCGGATCGCCAGCTATTGCCTGACCGAACCTTCATCGGGTTCCGATGCTGCAGCGCTCAAGACCCGTGCCGTGCTGGACGGTGACCATTATGTCGTCTCCGGTTCCAAGGCTTTCATTTCCGGCGGGGGCGAGAACGAGCTTTACGTCACCATGGTCCGTACCGGCGAGGACGGGCCCAAGGGCATCAGCTGCCTGGTGATCGAGAAGGACATGAAGGGCGTCAGCTTCGGCGCCAATGAGAAGAAACTAGGCTGGCATTCGCAGCCCACCGCGCAGGTCAATTTCGACGAGGTTCGCGTTCCTGTTGCCAATCGCGTCGGTGGCGAGGGCGAAGGCTTTCGCATCGCCATGATGGGCCTCGACGGCGGGCGCCTCAACATCGGCGCCTGCTCATTGGGCGGGGCGCAGCGCTGCCTCGATGAAGCCGTCAAATACACGAAGGAGCGCAAGCAGTTCGGGACGGCGATCGCCGATTTCCAGAATACTCAGTTCATGCTGGCCGACATGGAAACCGAGCTGCAGGCCGCGCGGCAACTGCTTTACGCGGCCGCGGTCAAGGTTACCGCCAATGCGCCGGACAAGACCAAGTTCGCGGCCATGGCCAAGCGCCTTGCGACCGACACTGGGTCGTCGGTCGTCGACCGCGCGCTGCAGCTGCACGGCGGCTACGGTTACCTGATGGACTATCCGATCGAGCGCTTTTGGCGGGACCTGCGCGTCCATTCGATCCTGGAGGGCACCAACCAGGTCATGCGGATGATCGTCGGCCGGGAGCTCATCCGCCAGTGACTTCTGCATTTTCCTTTGGAGACCTCACGCGCAGGCTGAATGAAGCCGCAGAAAAGATGGTCAGGGGAGAGATCAAGGCATCCCTGCCGTTCGATCCCTTCGCCATTGCCCAGTCGACGAGCGACTTTGCGATGGGCCTGGCGATGAAGCCGGCGGACCTGATGGAAGTGCAAATGGCCGCTGCCCAGCAATGGGGCCAGTTCTGGATGGGTGCGCTGGCGGGCAGGGAAACGGAAAAGCCGCGCGACCGGCGCTTTTCGGCCCCGGAATGGCAGGACGACGCCTATTATCGCGCCATCCGCGATGCCTATCTACTTGCGTCGCGCCAGCTGCGCGACGTGATTGCGCTTGGCGAGGGCAGTGGGAACGGAGCGGCGATGACCCGTTTCCTGCTTGACCAGTATCTGAACGCGATTTCGCCGGCCAATTTTGCCGCCACCAACCCCGAAGTGGTCAAGCGGACCAAGGAGACCAATGGCGCGAACCTGGTCCACGGATTCGCCCACCTGATCGAGGACATTGTCAGTGGCAAGGGCATCGTTCAGCGCAGGACCGACGGGCAAGCGTTCGAGAAGGGCAAGACTATCGCCGCGACGCCTGGCGAAGTCGTCTATCAGAACGACCTGTTCCAGCTGATCCAGTACACGCCATCCACCGACAAGGTCGCGGCCGAGCCGTTGCTCTATGTGCCGCCGCTGGTCAATCGCTACTACATGATCGACCTGGTTCCACGGCAGAGCCTGGTCAGATGGTTGGTCGATCAGGGGCGCACCGTGTTCGTCATCAGCTGGGTCAACCCGAGCGAGGCGCATAAGGACAAGGGCGTTGGCGACTATGTGCTGGAAGGGGTCGTCGAGGCCATCGGCCAGGTGCGGAACCGGACCGGCCATTCGCCCGACATGTTCGCATTCTGCCTTGGCGGGACCTTGGTCGCGATCGCACTTGCCTGGCTGGCGGCAAAAAAACGCGGGAAAGAGGTCAATTCTGCAACCCTGATAGGGTCGTTGGTCGATTTCACCGACATGCGCGACTGGTCGGCGTTCGTCCATGAAGGGCACTTGGCCGCGCTGGAGGATCACCTCGAGGACCAGGGTTTCATCGACAGCCTGGAGCTGCAGCGGCTATTCGCGGCGATGCGCGCCAACGACCTGATCTGGTCGTCGGTGGTCAACCATTACCTGCTGGACCGACCGGCACCGCCGAGCGACCTGCTCTATTGGTTCGAGGACGGCGCGCGCATCCCTGCGGCGTTCCTCAAGAGCTACAACCGCGACCTATTGCTCAACAACAGGCTCAAGGATCCGGCCGGCTTCGAGGTCGACGGCGTGCCGATCGACTTGGCCAAGATCAAGACGCCGATGCTGGTCGTTGCATTGAAGGACGATCATGTCTCAGCCTGGGAGGCGGTTTATCGCGGCGCGCGCGACCTTGGGGCTGACTTCATTCTCGGCGGATCCGGCCACAATGCCGGAGTGATCAACCCGCCGGCGGCCAACAAGCATGGCTATTGGACCAATGAAGAACGGCCGGCCAACGCCGGACAATGGCTGCAATCCGCGACCCGTCACGAGGGCAGCTGGTGGCCGACCTGGGTACAGTGGCTAACCGGCCATGGCTTGAACAGGTCAGTCCCCGCCCGCAAAATCGAGGATGGGATCGAACCGGCCCCCGGCCGCTACGCGATGATGGCCTGACGCAAGATGGACATGACGACTACCCAAGCCGACGTGTTGACCCACAAGGAGGGCCTCGCCGGCCGCCTGCGCCTCAATCGTCCGAAGGCCTTGCACAGCCTCAACCGCCAGATGGTGCGCGACATGGCGAGCGCGCTCATCGAATGGCGCAATGATCCCGACGTCCGCATCATCGTGATTGATCATAGCGAAGGTCGCGGCTTTTGTGCCGGTGGGGACGTGGTCGATATTTCCCAGAATGTCGAAGGTGCGGAAGCTGCAGCGCGCGCCTTCTTCTTCGACGAATATCGCCTCAATCATCTGGAATATACTTATCCCAAGCCGGGCGTCGCCTTCATGGACGGGGTGACGATGGGCGGGGGGGTCGGCATCGCCTGCCCCTGTCGCTTCCGCGTCGCGACCGAGCGCACCGTGCTGGCGATGCCGGAGACAACGATCGGGATCTTCCCGGACGTCGGCGGCGGGCGCTATCTGTCGCGGCTGCGCGGGCGGCTGGCACAGTTCCTGGCCCTGACAGGGGCCCGGCTCGACGGCGCCGAATGCAAGGCACTTCGCCTCGCCACCCATTATCTGCCGTCCGACCGCCTGGATGAGGCCAAGGAGCGGATCATGGCCCAGCCGTTCAAGGTCGAGGCGGTCCTTGACGAGCTCAGTGCCGAAGAGGTTCCGGAAGCCCGGATCATGGGCAACATCAAGAAGATCGACCGCTATTTCGCCAGCGGCCGGCTGGAGGGAATTCTCGATGCGCTCGATGCGGGTTCGGCCGAAGGCGATGATTGGGCGGCGGCCGAGGCGGCGACCATCCGCAAGAAGTCGCCGATGGCCTGCAAGGTCAGCCTCAAGCTCCTGCAGGAAAGCCCCTACCAACTGCACTTCGTCGACGAGATGCGGATGGAATATGGGATCATGGTCCGCCTGATCCATCACCCGGATTTCAAGGAAGGCGTGCGCGCCCTGCTGATCGACAAGGACAATGCGCCGCAGTGGCGCCCGACCAACCCGGCCGTGATCAGCGATGCCGAAGTGGAGGCGTTTTTCGAGCCGCTGCCGATCGAGGAGCAGTGGCGGCCGTTCGATTTCTAGGAGTAACGCATGAGCTACGAAACCATCCAGGTCGTGAAGAAGGGCGCGGTGACCTTGGTCACCCTGAACCGTCCGCAGGCGCTCAATGCGTTGAATTCGACCGTGCTCAAGGAATTGATCGACGCCTTTGCCGCCTACGACGCGGATCCGGCCCAGCGCTGCCTGGTGTTGACGGGATCCGAGAAGGCCTTCGCCGCCGGCGCCGACATCAAGGAGATGCAGGGCCAGGGGTTCGCCGACATGTATTCGGCCAATTTCTTCGCCGGATGGGAACGGGTCACCGCGACCCGCAAGCCCTGGATCGCCGCGGTGGCGGGTTTCGCGCTGGGCGGCGGCTGCGAAGTGGCGATGATGGCCGACTTCATCATCGCCGCCGATACGGCCCGTTTCGGTCAGCCGGAGATCAAGCTTGGGGTCACGCCGGGCATGGGCGGGTCGCAGCGGCTGACCCACGCCGTCGGCAAGGCCAAGGCGATGGAGATGTGCCTGACCGGCCGGATGATGGGTGCCGAGGAAGCCGAGCGGGCTGGGCTCGTGGCGCGGGTAGTTCCGGCGGAGGACTTGATCGATGAAGCGATCAAGACCGCCGAGACCATTGCGTCAATGGCCCCGCTCGCCGCCATCGCCACCAAGGAAATGGTCAATGCCGCCTTCGAAATGGGCCTGGCGCAGGGGATCAACTTCGAGCGCCGGCTGTTCCATGGATTGTTCGG
>DASTOV010000027.1:0-18313 GCA_035720125.1 Sphingomicrobium sp.
TGGCCGGACCAATTGGGAAAATGTCGCGACGGCCTGCGCACCCTGCAACCTCAAGAAGGGCGGTCGCACGCCTCGGCAGGCCGGAATGCACGTCGAGCGCGAGCCGATCCGCCCGACCAGTTGGCAGCTCCAGGACCATGGCAAGAGCTTCCCGCCCAATTATCTGCACCAAAGCTGGCGCGACTATCTCTACTGGGATGTCGAGCTTGAGCCGTAAATCGTGCCTAACGGGCCGTTAACCAAGTTCGGCTACAAGCTTCCCATGGAAATTGATCCGGCCCCACCGTCCAATCACGCCGACGGCGCTGCTCGGCTGCTGATTGTCGAGCCGAACCGCAGTGCGCTGCAGGTGCTGGCAACGCGACTTGGTGACGCGGGCTACCGCATCATCGGTTGCGACAATGCCGGCAATGCGCCTGCCGAAATGCTCCGCGCGCCGGTCGACCTGGTGCTGGCCGAGCTGCGCATGGATCCGGTCAGCGGAGTCGAGCTGACGCGCCTGATCCGGGACGATACGGTCCTCAAGGATACGCCAATCATCCTCATTACCGGGCGCAGCGACAACTGCGGCGCGGTCGATGGCTTTGCGGCCGGTGCCGACGACGTCGTTGCCAAGCCCTTCCATTTCGAGGTGCTCGCCGCACGCATCGCCCGCCGGATTTCTCGTGCTCGTTCGGTAAGGGAATTGCGCGCCGACAATGCAACGCTCGATGCCCGGGTTGTCACGCGCTCGATTGAGCTGGGTGAAATTCGTGCGGCGCTACAGGCAAGCGAGGCAGAGCGGATCCGACTGCAGCAGATCGTCAGCCGCGCCTGACCTCGTTCAGATATTCCTCGATTTTCGGGCGGATGTCGTCGCGTTGCAGCGAGATCGCGAGATTGGCCAGCACATAGCCGGCCTTGTCACCGCAATCGTGGCGAACCGCATCGACCTGAAGCGCATGGAACGGCTGGGCACCAATCAGCTTCGCCATGCCATCTGTCAGCTGGATTTCGCCGCCTGCGCCGCGTTCGCCTTTTCCCAATATGTCCATGATCTCGGGTTGCAGGATGTAGCGCCCGATGATGGCCAGCCGAGACGGGGCCTCCGCAGGCTTCGGCTTTTCAACCAGGCCTTTGACTTCCGTTGCGGTGCCCTTGGTTTCGCCCGGCGTGATGATCCCATAGCTGCCGGTCTTTTCGGCCGGAACTTGCTCGGCGCAGACGATATTGCCGCCATATTCAGCATAGGCCTGCATCATTTGCTTAAGCGCGCCCGGCGTGCCGATCATCAAGTCGTCGGGAAGCAGGACAGCGAAAGGCTCCTTGCCGACGATGTGGCGGGCGCACCAGACTGCGTGACCCAGTCCAAGTGGCTGCTGCTGGCGCACTGACACAATCTCGCCCGGCTTGGCCCGCGCCGGCGCCAGGAGCTCGAGGCTCTTGCCGGCCTTTTCCATGGCAGCTTCGAGCTCGACGCTCGTGTCGAAATAATCGACCAGGCTAGATTTTCCACGGCCGGTGACGAGGATGATCTGCTCTATCCCTGCCTCGCGCGCCTCGTCGACCGCATATTGGATCAGCGGGCGATCTACGACTGTCAGCATCTCCTTGGGCATCGTCTTGGTGGCCGGGAGGAGGCGCGTGCCGAGCCCGGCCACCGGAAAGACCGCCTTGCGAACGGGCGCTGGACTCATCGGCGTTGGGGATCCTGGCTGTCGGTGGGAGGCGGAACGGGTTCACCATCGGGCGGCGGCAGGTCGAACCTGTCGGGCTCCCGAACCTCGCCGCGCTTGCTCAGTTCGTCGACGCGCCTGGGGTCGGCCTGCGGCGGCGGCGTGAGCAGCTCGTCAGCGGTCAGCGCCCGCGAGGCCAGCGCCGGCTTTTGCGGAAGCGATTTGCCGGCCTGGGGTTGCAGATCCGAAACGCTGCCGCACGCTGCCAGGCCTAATGCCAGGGATGCCAAGACAACGCGCTTGATCATGGTTTCTCCCGAGCGGCGATTTGTTCACGCGCCGCTGCAACGGCCTCTCGTACCCGTTCCGGCGCGGTCCCGCCAGCAGAGCGGCGCAACGCTACCGACGCCTCGACCGAAAGGCGCGACAGCACCCGTTCGTCGATGCGCGGGTCAACTGCTTTAAGCTCCTCGATTGTCAGCTCGTCGAGCGACTTGCCGGCGGCTTCCGCAGCGGCAACCGCAAGGCCGACGATATGGTGCGCCTCGCGGAACGGGACGTCGGCTTCGCTGACCAGCCAGTCGGCGAGGTCGGTCGCGGTGGCATGGCCGGCAGCGGCCATCGATCGCATTCTCAGCGGCTCGAATTCCAGGTCGGCGATCATTCCGGCCATGGCCGCCAGGCTGAGGCCCAGCAGGTCGTGCGCGTCGAACAGCGGCGGCTTGTCGTCCTGCAAGTCCTTCGCATAGGCCAGCGGCAGCCCCTTGAGCAGGACGAGCAGCGCGACCAGGTCGCCGATAATTCGCGCGCTGTGGCCTCGGACCAGCTCGGCGGCATCCGGATTGCGCTTGTTGGGCATGATCGACGAACCCGTCGACCAGGCATCCGGCAATCTGACGAAGCCGAACGGCTGAGATGCCCAAAGGATGATTTCTTCGGCGAGGCGCGAAAGGTGAACGGCGCAGAGCGCGGCAGCGTGCAGATAATCGACCACGAAATCACGGTCGCTGACGGCATCCAGGCTGTTGGCGGTCGGCCGGTCGAAGCCGAGAGCGGCGGCCGTATCGTCGCGGTCCAGGTCGAACCCCGTACCGGCCAGCGCGGCCGACCCAAGCGGCGATTCATTCATCCGGGCCCGGGCGTCGACAAAGCGGCTGCGGTCCCGTGCCAGCATTTCGCGATAGGCCATCAGGTGATGACCGAGCGTGACCGGCTGCCCCGATTGCAGGTGCGTAAAGCCGGGCATGACGTCTCCCGCATGCTCTTCGGCGCGGTGGACCAGCACCGACTCAAGCGCATCGATGCCTGAAATCGCCTCGTCCATGGCGTGGCGGACGAACAGCTTGAAATCGGTCGCCACCTGGTCGTTGCGTGATCGGGCGGTATGCAGCCGGCCCGCCGCGTCGCCGATCAGCTGACCAAGCCGATGCTCGACGTGCATGTGGATATCTTCCAGCGCCGGATCTTCTTCGAGCTGGCCCGCTTCAATCTCTGCGGCGACCAGTAGCAGCCCGTCCTCGATCGCTCTTGCATCGTCCGCCGACAGGATGCCTTGCTTGGCTAACATCGCGGCATGGGCGCGGCTGGCATGGATGTCCTCGCGCCATAGCCGCTTGTCGACTCCGATCGAGGCATTTATCTCGCGCATTACTGCGGCCGGGCCGCCAGCAAAGCGCCCGCCCCACATTAGGTTGGAGTTGCCTGTGCGGCTGATCGTTTCTCTCCTGTTGGCCCTTGCCATTCCGGTTGCCGCCGGTTGCGATAGGCAAAAGGCGCCGGAGCCTCAAGCGCCGGCTGGCGAGGCTGATGCCGTCAAGGGCGTCGATCGCAGCCACAAGGGCGAGGCGGCACCGACCGTCAAGTTCAAGGATCCGGACGGCGGCGAGTTCAATCTTGCAGCCTTCAAGGGGCGGCCGGTGCTGGTCAATCTATGGGCCAGCTGGTGCGCCCCCTGCATCAAGGAGCTGCCGACCTTGCAGCAGCTGGAGCAGGCCCAGGCCAAGGAAGGCAAGCTCGGCGTCATTGCCGTCAGCCAGGACATGGCGCCGCAAGGGTCGGTCGAGGCGTTCCTGGCCGAACGGGATATCGGCCGCTTCGCCGCCTATCACGACGAGGCGATGGGGCTGACCGACGCGCTCAAGATCCAGGTCATGCCAACGACAATACTCTATGACTCGGAGGCGCGAGAGGTATGGCGATTTGTCGGTGATCTTGACTGGGCTGGAGAAGATGCCGCTAAGCTGCTTGCCGAGCTGGACGGGGCGAAAACGCCCTGAGCATTCGACCGTCGATTGCGCCCAGGCCAAGTGCGATCAGCGCAAGTCCGACGAAATCGCGCGGCTCGATCACCTCATTCAACACCAGCGAGCCGAGGAAGATCGCCACTGGCGGGACGAGCAGGGTGACAAGCAGTGCGTTTGTTGCGCCAGCGCGGTCGATCAGCCGGAAGTAGAGGATGTAGGCAAAGGCGCTGCAGACCACCGCCAGCGCCGCGATCGCGCCGATCGCCTTCAATGACGGCAATGCATCGAGCCATGGACGGTCGATCAATATTGCTAGCGGCATCATGACCAGTGCGCCGGCCGTGAGCTGTCCCGTGGTGACCGAAATGGGCGAAAGGCCCATTTTGCGGAAGCGGCGGGCCCAGACCCCGGCGAAGGCATAACATAATGCCGCTGTCACGCAGGCGATTTGAGCAAGCACATTGTTTCCGAGCGAGCCGAGCAAAGCCGGACCGATCATCACCGTCACCCCGGCGAAGCCTAGCAGGACGCCAGCAAGCTTTCGTCCGCTCAGCTTCTCGTCGTGGGTGAACAGATGGGCGACGACCACGCCCCAAATCGGCGTCGTCGCGTTGAGGATCGAGGCCAGACCACTCGCAATGTGAGTTTGGCCCCATCCAAACAGGACGAATGGAATGGCATTGTTGAACAACGCCAGGACGAGGATCGAACCCCAAACGCGGCTCGGCAGTCCCGAAGGTTCGCCGCGCCACCAGAGGAACAGCCACATCGCCCCCGCGGCCAACAACAGCCGCAGCCAGACGTATGTCAGTGGCGCAACCTCATGCACCGCCACGCTGATGAACAGGAAGGCCGCTCCCCAGATCACCGCAAGCGCGATTAGGGTCAGCCAGTCGGAACGGTTCATGACGGCTCGGATCACTGGCGCCTCATAGGCGGCGGCTGCATCGTCTGCGTCCCGCACCTTGCGGTCAAAGCAATCCTCGCTGAGCGTGGCCATGAAAGGCTCCTCCTTGTTTACAAAAAATAGGGAGGACTTGTCCTGCTTCCCAATGAAAGCCAGGATTTTGTCGATAAGTTGTGCTTATTGCGATTAGTCGCGAAGCAGCTTCGAGCAACTAGCGCCGGGGGCGCTAGTCGCGCAGAAGCTCATTGATCGACGTCTTGGATCGGGTGCGCTCGTCGACCCGTTTGACGATGACCGCGCATGCCAATGAAGGTCCGCCCGGCGCGCCGGGTAATGCCCCGGGAACGACCACGGAATAGGCCGGCACGCGGCCGTACATCACCTCGCCGGTGGCGCGATCGACGATCTTGGTCGAACCACCGAGGAACACGCCCATTGACAGCACCGCGCCTTCTTCGACGACCACGCCTTCGGCCACTTCGGAGCGGGCGCCGATGAAGCAACCATCCTCGATGATCACCGGGCCAGCCTGAAGGGGCTCAAGCACGCCGCCGATACCGGCGCCGCCCGAAATATGTACGTTGCGGCCGATCTGGGCACAGCTGCCAACCGTGGCCCAGGTGTCGACCATGGTGCCTTCGCCGACATAAGCGCCGAGATTGACGAAGCTGGGCATCAGCACCGCACCGGGAGCGATATAGGCGCCGCGGCGAACAATCGCGCCAGGAACCGCGCGGAATGCCGCCTTGGCGAAGCTGTCGGGGCCCCAGCCAAGAAATTTGGATGGCACCTTGTCCCACCAAGTGGCGCCGCCCGGCCCGCCGGGGATTGCTTCCATTGGGTTCAGCCGGAAACTGAGCAACACCGCCTTCTTGAGCCACTGGTTCACCCGCCAGTCACCGTCGATTTTCTCGGCAACCCGTTCCTCGCCACTGTCGAGCCGAAGGATCGCGGCTTCGATCGCTTCCTTGAGTGCGCTGTCATCGGGATCGATAGCATCGCGACTGTCCCAGGCGGCCTCAATGGTCGATTGGAGGTCGATGGTCGTGGCGGTCGTCATTCCGTCTCTCCAAGCATTTCCTCGAGCCATTCGCCGACATCGGTGATGGTAAGGTCGATGAAATCGGGGTGATGTCCGTGATTGCCGCGTTCCGAGCCATTGTCGACCCAGACCGTGACCATGCCCAACGATTTAGCCGGTTTGAGGTTCTGCGCCATGTCCTCGACCATCGCCGCGCGAGCCGGATCGATGCCAAAGCGGCCCAGCATCAACTCATAGCCATGCTGGTCGGGCTTGGGCCTGAGCTCGGCGGCATGGATGTCGTGCAGATCGGCGAAATGCTCGTTGATGCCCAGCGCATCCAGCACGCGGCGGGCATAGGGCTCGTCGGCGTTGGTGAAGATCAGCTTGCGGCCCGGAAGGCGCGCTAGGCCAGCAGCGAGCCGTTCATCGCGCGATACCCGTTCCAGCGGGATGGCGTGGACGTCATCGAGGAAATGGTGTGGGTCGACCTGATGCTCGCGCATCAGCCCGGCCAGCGTCGTGCCATGCACATGGAAATGGGCTTTCTGCACGCGCTTGGCCTCGGCCGGATCAACGCCCAGTAGTCGTTCGATGTAGGCGCCCATCCGCCGGTCGATCAGCTCGAACAGGCCAGTCGATGCCGGATAGAGGCAATTGTCGAGGTCGAAAATCCAGTCGGTGACATGACCAAGCAGGGGAGCGTAGCGCGGGCTCATGTCCCCTAGACGGTGAAGCTCTCACCGCAGCCGCAGGCGCCCTTGGCGTTGGGGTTGTCGAAGGTGAAGCCGGCGGCGAAATCGTCTTCCTTCCAGTCCATCACGCTGCCGATCAGGTAGAGTATTGACGCACCATCGACGTAGAAAATGCCGCCGGGCGTTTCGATCTTCTCGTCGAAGGCGTTCTCCATCGTGACGTAATCGACCGAGTAGGCGAGGCCGGAGCAGCCGCGGCGCGGGGTCGACAGCTTGACGCCGATCGCGCCGTCGGGCGCCTTTGCCATCAGCTCGGCGATGCGCGCCGCTGCCGCTGGCGTCAGCGTAATGGCTGCGGGCCGAGAACGGATCTTTGATTCCTTCACTTCTTTCCCTTCATCTCGCTCGAAGTACCACTTCGAGCGAACGATCACAGCATTCCCAGTTCGAGGCGGGCCTCGTCGCTCATCTTCGACGGGTCCCAGGGTGGATCCCACACAAGCCTGACCTCGGCGTCGCGAATGCCAGGCACGGAGAGGACGCGCAGTTCGACCTCGCTCGGCATGGATTCGGCGACCGGGCAGTGCGGGGTAGTCAGGGTCATGGTGATGACCGCGTCGCCGTCCTCACTGATTGCCACGTCGTAGATCAGGCCGAGCTCGTAAATATCGACCGGGATCTCGGGGTCATAGATCGATTTCAGCGCCTCGATCACCGCTTCCTGCAGCTCGCCGCCTGGGCCGCCCAGCTCGGGCTCGGGCTTCTCCTGGCCAAGGAATCCGGCAAGATAGTCGCGCTTGCGCTCGAAGTCAGGCGTGACGCGGCCGCGCGGCGGGGTATCGACGTCGTGGACCTCTTCCACCTCGATCTTTTTTTCCTCGCACATCGTCATCCGAAGATCCGCTTCACCTTGTCCAGCCCGCGCACCAGCGCCTCGATGTCGGCCGCGTCGCTATGGGCGGCGAAGCTGGCGCGTGCTGTCGCCGGGACGCCGAGATAGTCCATCAATGGCTGGGCACAATGGTGGCCGGCGCGGACCGCAACCCCCGCATCATCCAGGATGGTGCCGATGTCGTGCGGATGAACGCCGTCCAATGCGAAGCTGACGATCCCGGCGCTGTCCTCCGGTCCGAACAGGGTCACGCCCGGCACGTCGCGCAGCGCGGCGCGGCATTCGGCAACAAGCGCGCTTTCATGCGCATGGATGGCGTCGAGCCCGATCCCGTTCACCCAGTCGATCGCAGCATGGAAGCCAATCGCGCCGGTGATGTGCGGCGTGCCCGCTTCAAACCGAGACGGGGCGGGCAGATAGGTTGTCTTCTCAAAGGTCACCCGGTCGATCATCGCCCCGCCACCGTGCCAGGGCGGCATCGCGTTGAGGATGTCCTTCTTCGCCCACAGCGCGCCGATCCCGCTCGGCCCATAAATCTTGTGCGCCGAGAAGGCATAAAAGTCGGCGCCGATCGCGGCGACATCGACGGGAATGCGCGGTGCTGCCTGACAGCCGTCGAGCAGTAGCTTGGCGCCGACCTTGTGCGCGATCTCTGCGGCGCGCCTGGTATCGAGGATCGAGCCGAGCACATTCGACACATGGGCGAAGGCAAGAATCCCATGTTGCTCGCTCGCCATCCGCTCCGCAGCGTCGAGATCGATGCGGCCGTCCTCGGTCAGCGGAACGACGTCGAGCTCGTAGCCCGCTAGCTGCCATGGCACGATATTGCTGTGATGCTCGAGCTGGCTGAGCAGCACGCGCTTGCGGTCTCCGTTGCGGTAGGTGCGGGCGACCAGGTTGATCGCTTCGGTCGCGCCGCGAGTGAAGACCACCTCATATTCGTCGCCGCCGATCAGCGCTGCAGTGGCTGCCCGCGCGGCTTCGAAGCTGGCGGTCATCGCCGCCGAGCGCTCGTAGACCCCGCGATGGACGGTTGCATAGTCATGGCCATAGGCGCGAGTGATCGCGTCGATCACCACCTGAGGCTTTTGCGCGGTGGCGGCGCTATCCAGATAGTGCCAGCCGGGCGGAATTGCCGGGAACTGGTCACGCAGCGCAAGCGCCGAATTAAGGGTCGCTTGGATGTTCATGCCGCCACCATTCGCAGCGCGTCACGAGCCAGCTCGGCGATACCCTGGTCGTCGCCGTCAATCTCATCCCACAGGCCGGCGATGAAGCCTTCCAGTAGCAGCGCCCGCGCCGTCACCGGATCGAGCCCGCGCGTGGCGGCGTAGAAAAGCTGGTTCCCGTCCAGCTCGCCAACGGTTGCGCCATGGGCGCATTTCACATCGTCGGCGAAGATCTCCAGCTCGGGCTTGGCATTGGCTGTCGCGCCGCGGTCGAGCAGCATCGCCTTGACCGATTGTTCGGCGTCGGTTTGCTGGCCCTCGCGCGCGACCTCGATGCGGCCCAAAAAGCTCCCGGTGGCCTTGTCGCCGAGAACGCTGCGGATCGTCTGGCGCGAGGTTGCGCCGGGGGCGATGTGCCGTAACGTGGTGACGATCTCCAGGGTCGATTCGCCGCCGCCGATGTTTGCGCCATGGAGCGTGAAATCCGCGCCTTCGTGCATCGTCACGTCGAGTTCATAACGGCCGTAGCGCAATGCACTGTTGAGCGCGAAGATGCGCACGACCGCGCCCGCTTCGACCGTCATTTCGACGCGGCGGATGTCGATCTCTTCATCGCTTGGCAGCCAGATTTGCTGCAGCTTTTGCTGCGCAGCAATTTCGACCCGCGCGGGTGCGGCCAACGACGTCCACACCGACGCCAGCGCGTCGATGTCGGCGTAGCGATAGGCCTCCAGCTTGCGGGTCGGGAGGGCGGTCATGCCGCCACCTCCGCATAGCCCTCGCGTTCCAGTTCCCGCGCCAGTTCGGGCCCGCCAGAACGCACGATCTTTCCGCGCGACAGCACATGCACCTTGTCCGGCACGACATAGTCGAGCAACCGCTGGTAATGGGTGATAAGCAGCACGGATTTCTTCGGATCGCGCATGATCGCGTTGATGCCGTGGCCGACGGCCTTCAGCGCGTCGATGTCGAGACCGCTGTCGGTTTCGTCGAGGATCGCGATCCTGGGGTCCATGATGCCGAGCTGGACCATTTCGGCGCGCTTCTTCTCGCCGCCGGAAAAGCCGACGTTGACCGGGCGCTTCAGCATCTCCGGATCCATTCCGAGCAGCGCCGCCTTGTCCTTCGACAGGCGGATGAACTCGCCGCCGGTCAGTGGGTTCTCGCCCCGCGCGCGCCGCTGCGAATTGAGCGCCTCGCGCAGGAATTGCAGGTAGGAGACGCCGGGGATTTCGACCGGATATTGGAAGCCCAAAAACATGCCTGCAGCAGCGCGCTCATGCGGCTCCAGCGCGAACAAATCCTGTCCGTCGAAGCTGACCGAACCCTCGGTAACCTCATATCCGGGCCGCCCGCCGAGTACATAGGCCAGTGTCGACTTGCCCGAGCCGTTGGGGCCCATGATGGCATGGATCTCGCCGGTTGGGACGGTGAGCGTCACGCCGTTCAGGATCGGCTTGCCGGCGACGGTCGCGCGGAGGTTTTCAATCTTGAGCACTTAACCAACACTTCCTTCCAAGCTGATCCCCAGCAGCTTCTGCGCCTCGACCGCAAACTCCATCGGCAGCTGCTTGAGCACTTCGCGGGCGAAGCCGTTGACGATCAGCGCCACCGCGCTTTCCGCGTCGAGCCCGCGCGCCATGGCGTAAAACAGCTGGTCTTCGCTGATCTTGGAGGTGGTCGCTTCATGTTCGATCGTCGCGTTCGGGTTTCTGACCTCGATATAGGGCACGGTGTGCGCGCCGCACTCGCTGCCCAGCAGCAATGAATCGCACTGGGTGAAGTTGCGGACATTCTCCGCGCCCGGCAGCACCCGCACCAGCCCGCGGTAGGTGTTGTTCGATCTTCCAGCGCTGATGCCCTTGGAAACGATGGTCGACCGTGTGCCCGCGCCAATGTGCACCATTTTGGTGCCGGTATCGGCCTGCTGGTAATTGTTGGTCAGCGCGACCGAATAAAATTCGCCAACGCTGTCCTCGCCCTTCAAAATGCAGCTCGGATATTTCCAGGTGATCGCGCTGCCGGTCTCGACCTGGGTCCAGCTGACCTTCGACCGCGCACCGCTACACAGCGCGCGCTTGGTGACGAAGTTGAAGATGCCGCCCTTGCCCTGGGCGTCGCCCGGATACCAGTTCTGGACGGTCGAATATTTCACCTCCGCGTCCTCGTGCGCGTAAATCTCGACCACTGCGGCGTGCAACTGGTTCTCGTCGCGCATCGGCGCCGTGCAGCCTTCGAGGTAGCTGACGTAGCTGCCCTTGTCGGCGACGATCAGGGTGCGCTCGAACTGGCCGGTGTTCTCGGCATTGATACGGAAATAGGTGCTGAGTTCCATCGGGCAGCGCACGCCCTCGGGCACATAGACGAAGGTGCCGTCGGAAAAGACCGCGCTGTTCAAGCAGGCGAAATAATTGTCGCGCTGCGGGACCACTGAGCCGAGATATTTCTGAACCAGCTCGGGATGCTCGCGGATCGCCTCGCTGATGGAGAGGAAGATGACCCCCGCGGCCTTCAATTCCTCGCGGAAGGTTGTGGCGACAGAAACGCTGTCGAACACCGCGTCAACGGCGATGCGCGGCGCGCCCTCGACCCCGGCGAGCACCTTCTGCTCCTCGATCGGGATGCCGAGCTTCTCATAGGTGCGGCGGATTTCGGGATCGAGCTCGTCGAGTGACGCCAGCTTGGGCCGGGCCTTGGGAGCGGCGTAATAATAGGCGTCCTGGTAGTCGATGTGCGGGATGTCGAGCTTGGCCCAATCAACTTCCTCCATCTCCAGCCAGGCGCGATAGGCTTTGAGCCGCCAGTCGAGCATCCACTTGGGCTCGCCCTTCTTACTGGAAATGAAGCGGACCGTGTCCTCGTTGAGCCCCTTGGGCGCGAACTCCTGTTCGACGTCGGAGACGAAGCCCCATTCATAATCCTGCGCGATCTTCTCGCGGATTTCCTGGTTCTTGACGGCTTCGTTCATGAGCGTTCCCCGGCGAAGGCCGGGGTCCAGCCCGGCGCCGAAGGCACCGCTCCGCGGCGCGTCTGGTCCCCGGCCTTCGCCGGGGAACTGGCGAGCTGTGCCAGCGATACGGCACTCAGCGAGGTACGAATCGCATCACCCACGATGCTCATGTGAGGCTTGACCCTGCAGTGCGCATCCAAAACGCACTCGTGATTGATACCATCCGCACACATAGTGAGCACGATTGGGCCCTCAACGGCCTCTACGATATCCGCTAGGCTGATTTCGCTCACCGGCCGGGCCAACGCATAGCCGCCGCCAGCCCCGCGGTGCCCGACCAACAGGCCGTGCGCAGCCAGCTGCTGCATCAGCTTTTGCGCGGTCGGCAGCGGCACGCCGGTATCCTGCGACAAATCGGTCGCCGACAGGCGCGCGCACGGTTCGCGTCGCGCGGCGGCGGTCATCAGCACGACCGCATAATCGGCAAGATGGGTGAGTCGCATGGTCCTAATCGGAGCTTTCCACTCCGATTTAGGTGATTCAGTGGCAATTTACAACGTCAATGCCCCTCCCGGGGAGGGGTCTTGCCGCTTCAGGACGCCTTCACCCTCGCAATCCACTCATCGACCCGCGCCTCCAGCATGCCGAGCGGCATCGATCCTGCGAGCAGGATAGTGTCGTGGAAGCCGCGGTCGTCATATTTGGCGCCGAGCTCAGACTTGGCCTTGCCCCGCAGCTCCTCGATCTTCAGCTTGCCGACCATGTAGGCCGTGGCCTGGCCCGGATAGACGATGTAGCGCTCGATCGCCTTGACGATGCCGCCCTTGGCGTCGGCGCTATTGTCTTCGACATATTTTATCGCCTGTTCGCGGCTCCAGCGCTTGTGATGGATACCGCTGTCGACCACCAGCCGGATCGCGCGGTGCAATTCCAGCTGCAGCCGGCCGAAATCGCGGTACGGGTCCCGGTAAAGGCCCATCTCCTTGCACAATTTCTCGGCATAGAGGCCCCAGCCCTCATCAGTCGCGGTGTAGCCCGAAAACTGGCGGAAGGGCGGAACGGCGCCTGTGGGCAGTTCGCTCAGCAACGCGCCTTGCAGATGATGGCCGGGAATCCCCTCATGGCAGAAGAGGGCCTCGACCTCCACCGATGGCATATTCTTCATGTCGTAGAGGTTGACGTAATAGATTCCGGGCCGCGATCCGTCGGGCGGTGGATCGTTATAGAATGCCTTGCCGGCGCTCTTTTCGCGGAACGGTTCGACCGGCTTGATCAGCAGTTCGGTCTTGGGAAGTCGGCCGAAATAGCTGGGCAGCTTGGCTGCGACCGCCGTCTGCGCCTTCTTGGATTCGTCGACATACTTCTGCTTTCCGGCCGGCGTGTTTGGATAATAAAATTGTTCGCCGTCACGGATGTGCGCGAAGAATTGCTGCAAGGTCCCCTGGAATCCGACCTTGTCCTTGATCGCTTCCATCTCGCCATGGATGCGCGCGACCTGGGCCAGGCCCAGCTCATGCACCTGGTCGGGCGTGAAGTCAGTCGTCGTGTAATATTTGAGCAGCGCCTGGTACATCGCCGCCCCATTGGTGAACCGCCAGATGCCGTCGTCGGTGCCCGCACGCGTCTGCTGGTCCTGCAGCGTCGCGATCACCCGCTCGTAGGCCGGGCCCACAGCCTCAACCAGCGCGGCGCGTGCACCAGCGATCAGCGCGTCCTTGCTGGCTTGCGGAATATTGAGCTTGCCTACCTTGGCCTTGAAGTCGGCAAACACGTCGTTGTCCGGGCCAGTGTCGAACGGCGCGCCCTTGATCAGGTTCTGCGACTGTTCGATGACCTGCGGGAAGACCCACTTGGGCGGCAGCGCGCCAAGCTTCTCGCGTTCCTTCGATTCCGCAACCGCCTGATCGAGATAGGTGGCGGTGGCCCGGATGCGACTCACATAGTCCCGCGCATCCTGTTCGGTTTCGACCTTGTGAATGTTGATCAGGAAGGCCGGGATATCGGCCTGCGCGCCGTTCATCTGATCGAAGACATAGCCGTTGCGCCGAAAGGGGAAGATGCTGGCCGACCGCTGGTTGCGGTACTGCAGCAGATCGTAGCTCAGCTGGTCTTCCGCGGAGAGGGTGGCGCGGTCGAAGCGGCGGACCATTTCGTCGACGGTGCGCTGGTCGAGCTCCCGGTTGCGGACCGCCGCCGCGTCGGTGAACTCGTCGAGTTTGCCGTAATCCTGGTCCTTGATCCCACGAAAGCTCTTACTGATCGGCGACAGGGCCAGCTCGGCCTTGTCATAATCTTCGAAGAAGGACTTGAGCGCCGCGGCCTGGGAAGCCGCGGCGGTGGCAGGGGCGGGGGAGGGTGGCGCGACTTGGGCGGCAATCGGAACGCCGGCTAGCAGCGCGGTCGAGGCAAGCAGGGCAAAGCGGGTCAAGGCGAATCCTTCCTGACATGGGATCATGGCCCCGGTCTTGAGCCGGGGTTTGCCTTTCTTCAAGGAGAAGGCGAATGCAGGATCAAGCCCGGCATAACCATTATTCGACGAACGACAGGATGGAATGGCACTTTACAAGCTCCTGAGGCCCTTCGCTTTCGCGCTCGATCCCGAAACCGCCCACCGTGCGACGATCGCCGCGCTGAAGGCGATTCATCGCCTGCCGCCGCGCCGCTTTCCGCAGTCGCTGCGATCGACCGTTGCCGGCATCGACTTCCCCTCGCCGGTCGGCCTGGCTGCCGGTTTCGACAAGGATGGAGAAGTTGCGGAGGCAATGTTGGGATTGGGCTTCGGTTACGTCGAGGTCGGGACGGTTACTCCGCGTCCTCAGGCGGGCAATCCAAAACCGCGCCTGTTCCGACTGGCCGAGGACAAAGCCGTCATCAATCGGATGGGCTTCAACAATGCCGGCCATCAGGCTGCCTTCGGGCGGCTTCGACATTACACCCATCTGCATGACGTGATCGGCGTCAATATCGGCGCCAACAAGGACAGCAGCGACTGGATTGCCGACTATGTTGAGGGTGTTCGCAGGTTGGCGCCAGTCGCGCGCTACCTGGCGATCAACATCAGCTCGCCAAATACGCCGGGGCTGCGCGGCCTCCAGGACAAGGGCGCTCTTGACGAACTCCTTTCTGCAGTGCGCGAGGCGCACGCGGGCAAGCCCATTTTTCTTAAGGTTGCGCCGGACCTGGGACGAGATGATCCGGAGCGGATCGTGCGGTCCGCGCTCGACCAACGGATTGATGCACTCATCGTGGCCAACACGACCGTTTCGCGACCGCCGCTCAAGTCGCGCTTCGCGTCCGAAGCCGGCGGGCTTTCAGGCGCGCCGTTGAATCCGCTGGCGCTGGAAGCGCTGCGGCTTTTCCGGAGAGCGAGTGGCGGTGCAATCCCGCTAATCGGAGTCGGCGGAATTGGTGATGCCGAGGACGCCTGGCAGCGGATCCGGGCTGGCGCGAGCCTGATTCAGCTATATTCAGCGATGGTCTATGAGGGCCCCGGCATCGCCATGCGCATTGCCAAGGGTTTGGCCAAGCGGCTGAAACGCGAAGGCATGTCGAGCATTACCGAGGCGGTGGGCTCCGCCTAGCGGCCGAGCAGCAAGACGACGCCCTCGCGCCGCGGGTCGTAGCCGCCATCGACCTGGCCATTGCGGATCAACACACCATGCACGCCGCTGTCCTCGCCCTGGCCCGGGCGAATGTCGATTCCCCGATTTGCCAGCGCCTGGAGGGTCTGAGGCTGGAATTTTGCGATCTCTCCGTTGAAGCGCTCGCCGCGTGCGACAAGGTTGGGCGCCGCCAATGCCTGCTGCATCGGCAGGCCCCAGTCGATCGCCGCGACCAGCGACTTGCCGACATAGGCAAGGATGGCATTGCCTCCCGCCGAGCCGATCGCACCGGCGAAGCCGCGATCCTGGTCCAGCAAAATCATGGGCGTCATCGACGATCGCGGTCGCTTGCCGGGCGCGACGGCATTGGCGTGGGGCCGACCTATCGCATCGACCGGCGCAAACGAGAAGTCGGTTAGCTGGTTGTTGAGGAAAAAGCCGTCGACCATCCGGCCGGTTCCGAAGATCGATTCAACGGTTGCGGTCATTGACACGACATTGCCGCTGGAGTCGTGGATGACAAAATGGGTCGTTCCCGCCACGTCATGGGTGCGGTCCATCGCCAGAACCGGCGCGCCGGCGGGCTGCCCCGCCTTCGGCGCGGACATGGCGCTGCTACTGATCAAGCGAGCGCGTGAATCGATGTAGTTCGGATCGAGCAGTCCCTCGACAGGCACCGAGACGAACGCCGGATCGCCGACATATTGGTCGCGGTCGGCGTACATCAGCCGGCTTGCTTCGGCGAACAGGAACCAGGCCTGCGGATCGGTCGGGCCGCGACGGTTGATATCGGTGCGTTCCAGCAGGCCAAGCAGCAACAGCATTCCGACGCCGCTGGATGGCGGCGGCGGAACACAGGCGATGTAGATGCGGTAGGGGCGGCACAGTGCTTCGCGCTTGACCGGACGATAGGCAGCCATGTCGGCCATGGTCATTGCCCCTTCCAGCGGCGCCTCCCGGGTCCGCGCGACAATCCGCGCCGCCGTGCTCCCCTGGTACATCGCCACCGGCCCCTCGGCGGCGAGCCGTCGCAGGAACTGGGCATAAGTCGGGTTGCGCAGGCGGTCGCCGGCCTTGAGCAGTCCGCCATTGGGGCCGGCAAAATAGGAGAGCACGTCGGGCGTGCGGTTCTGCGGGAAGCTTCCTGCGATCATCCTGGCGAGACGGGGACTGACAATGAAGCCTTCATCGGCAGTTCGTTCGGCCGAGCCGAACAGACTGCTCCATTCAAGCCGCCCATGGTCGCGATGGGCCGCAGCAAGCATCGCCACTGCGCCGGGAACGCCGGTTGCACGTCCGCTCACTACGGCCTGGCCGAACGGCAGCGGTTTGCCGGCACCGTCAAGGAACATCGACGGGCTGGCCTGTGCCGGGGCCGTCTCGCGCCCGTCGTAAATGCTGACGGCGCGCGCAGCAGCGTCATAATAAGTGATGAACCCGCCGCCCCCGAGGCCGGAGCTTTGTGG
Organism: Sphingomicrobium sp.; assembly: GCA_035720125.1. GTDB lineage: Bacteria > Pseudomonadota > Alphaproteobacteria > Sphingomonadales > Sphingomonadaceae > Sphingomicrobium. The sequence continues at coordinate 16,601 of DASTOV010000027.1, forward strand.
CTCGACCAGCGAAAGCATCGCCTCCACGGCAATCGCGGCATCCACCGCGCTGCCTCCGCGCTCCAATATTTCCATCCCGGCCCGTGCCGCCAGGGGATTGGCCGCGATGACGAAGGCCTGCTGGCGAGCTGGAGCAGCTTGTGGGGGGGGAAGGGCGGCGCAACTGCCAAGCAGGAACATCAGGCCGGCAGCGAACATGCGGATCAGACTCATGGAGCCGGACTTAGGCGAGGCATGCAAACCCTGTCTATCGGCTGGCGCTGGCGTCGCGTGCGCAATCCGCTAAACAGCGGCTCAAGCGCCCGGCAGAGGCGACGTTAGGGAGGATCGTGCGCGTGGCCCGGACCCAGCTTGAGCAATTTCCAAATCTCGTCACCATGTTCCTGAGCCGAGTGCGAGAGCTGGGGGACAAGCCGTTCCTGTGGAGCAAGCCTGAGGGTGAATGGCGCCCGATCAGTTACAATGAGGCGGCGCGACAGGTATGCGCGCTGGCGGAAAGTCTCAAGCGCCTTGGCCTGAAGCCCGGCGACCGGGTGATGCTGGTCAGCGAAAACCGGCCGGAATGGCTGATTGCCGATCTCGGCATCATGGCCGCGGGCTGCGTCACCGTGCCGACCTACACCACCAATACCACGCGCGATCATCAGCATATTCTCGCCAACTCGGGTTCCGGCGCCGTCATCGTTTCGGCCCAGAAGCTGGCCAGGAATTTGCTGCCGGCTGTGCTGTTCGCACCCGACTGTCACCACGTTATCTCAATCGACGACATCATCACCGGCCAGTCGGCCGATGTTGCGCAATTCCACCATTGGGCCGACCTGGTCACCGGTCCTTCGGATGTCGGCGCGCTCGAAGAGCAGATGGCCGCGGTCAAACGCGACGACTTGGCCTGCCTGATCTACACCAGCGGCACCGGCGGCGCGCCGCGCGGCGTGATGCAGCATCATGGAATGATCCTGCACAACGTCGAAGGGTGCATCGATGTCATCGCCACTGACTTTGGCTGGGACGACGAGGTGTTCCTGTCCTTCCTCCCCGCCAGCCATGCCTACGAACATACCGGCGGGCAGCATTTCCCGATCGCGCTCGGCGGGCAGATCTATTACGCCGAAAGCCTCGAAAAGCTGGCCGCCAACATCGAGGAGGTGAGGCCGACCATCATGGTCGTCGTTCCGCGGCTGTTCGAGATGCTGCGCGCCAAGATCATGAAGCAGGTCGAAAAGGATGGCGGCTTGCCGGCCTATCTAATGGGCCGAGCGCTTTCGATCGAATCCAAGCGATATGGCGGCAGGTCGGTGCCATGGGATCTGCCAATGGACGGCATCCTTTCATTGACCTTGCGCAAGAAGGTGCGGCGCAAGTTCGGCGGCCGGATGAAGGCGATGGTCTCGGGCGGAGCGCCGCTAAACGCCGATGTCGGCCTCTTCTTTCAGGCGATGGGCCTCCCGATGCTGCAGGGCTATGGCCAGACCGAGGCCGGGCCAGTGATCAGCTGCAACCGGCCCAAGGCAGGCATCCGGATGGAGACCGTCGGCCCACCGCTCATGAACACCGAGGTCCGGATTGCCGAGGACGGGGAAATCATGGTCCGCGGCGAGCTGGTCATGAAAGGCTATTGGCATAACCCGGACGAAAGCGCGCGAGTGCTGAAGGGGGCCGCGGACGGAGGCGGCACATGGCTGGCGACCGGCGATGTCGGACATTTGGACGATA
>DASTOV010000028.1:0-10849 GCA_035720125.1 Sphingomicrobium sp.
ATGTGAGACGAGGATGGGCGAATGATCGATCGCATGCCCATCCTCGCGCTCGTCGCGCTGGCCAGCCTGCCGGCGCCCTCAGCCCCTGGCGCCGCGGCACCGCCGACGCAGCGCAGCTTCTCCGTCAGCGGGTTCGACCGCATCCGGATCGACGGTCCCTATCAGGTCGAGCTCCGCACCGGTGTCGCACCTTATGCCCGGGCCACCGGCACGCCGGTTTCGCTCGACGGCGTCTCGATCAAGGTCGAGGGCCGGACCCTGGTCGTGCGCACCGGAAGCGCTGGCTGGGGCGGCTATCCGGGCGAGGGCCGCGGGCCGGTGACCATCGAAGTCGGAACGCATGACCTGAGCGCCGCATATATCAACGGATCGGGCGCATTGATGGTGGACCGGGTCAAGGGCCTTGGATTCGAGCTGTCGATCCAGGGAGCCGGTACCGCGCGCATCGACCAGGTCGACGTCGACCAGATGAAGGTCGGCATATCGGGCGCCGGGACGAGCCGCCTTGCCGGACGCGTTGCCAAGCTGACCACGACCGTCCGCGGCACGTCCTCGTTCGAGGCGGACGGGCTGCAGGTGACGGACGCCGTCATCGGCGCGGAGGGACCGACGATCGTCCGCGCGCAGGTCACCAACAGCGCCAGGGTCGACGCTACCGGCCTCGCCTCGGTCACGCTGACGGGGAGCCCCGCCTGCACCGTCAAGGCACAGGGTTCGGCCAATGTCGTCGGGTGCCGGGAGGCGCGCTACTAGACCCGGGCGAGATCGGCGGTCCATAATCGCGCGGCCCCGTCAAAAGGAGTCGCGCCCATGAGAATCGTTGCGCTCGCCCTCATCGTTGCCGGCCTGTCCGCACCTGCCTGTGCCGAGCAGCCTGCCGCCGTCGCCAATCCGAACGTCCGCGTTTTCGAACTGCCGATCAAGGACGGCCGAGTCCACGACGTCGCCCCCGCCCCCGACGGCAAGATCTGGTATACCGGGCAGCGCCAGGGAACGCTCGGCATCATCGACCCGGCTTCCGGGGATCTCCGGGAGATCCCGCTTGGCGAGGGATCGGCGCCGCATGGCGTCATCCAGGGACCGGACGGCACCGCCTGGATCACCGACAGCGGCCAGAATGCCATCGTCCGCTATGACCCGAAGTCCGGCAAGATCGACGTGTGGAAGCTGCCGGAAGACACGGGCTATGCCAACCTCAACACCGGCGCCTTCGATGGCGACGGCATCCACTGGTTCACCGGGCAGAACGGGATCTATGGCCGGCTAGACCCGAGGACCGGCGAGATGAAGATCTTCAAGGACCCGGATGGCCGAGGCCCCTATGGCATCGCCGCGACGCCGGGCGGAGACGTCTATTATGTGTCGCTGGCCGGCAGTCATTTGGCCCGCATCGACCGCATGACGGGCGAGGCCACCATCATCGAGCCGCCGACCCCCGGCCAGGGCGCGCGCCGCGTCTGGTCCGACAGCAAGGGCGACCTTTGGATTTCGGAATGGAACAGCGGGCAGCTCAGCCGATATTCGCCGGCGAGCAAGGAATGGAAAAGCTGGAAGCTGCCCGGCACCGCGCCCAAGGCCTATGCGGTCTATGTCGATGAGCGCGACATCGTCTGGGTAACCGACTTCGGCGCCAATGCGACGCTGACCTTCGATCCCACGAGAGAGCAATGGACCAGCATCCCCGGCAGCGGACCGGGCGCCAATGTCCGCCAGATCCTGGGACGTCCCGGGGAGGTCTATTTGCCGGAATCCGGCACCAATCGGGTAATGCTGGTGCGGACCGGCAAGGCGCAGTGAATCCGATCATCCTGGGCAGCCTGATCCTGGCCGCCTGCGCGCCCAAGGCACAAGGCTCCAGTGCCGGCCAGTTGGCGATGGGCGAGCGCGCCTATCAGAAGTGCTACAGCTGCCATGCGCTGGAAGCGGGGCGCAATGACCTGTCGGGACCTACGCTTTACAATATCGTCGGCCGGGCCATCGCCGCCGAGCCGGGTGTCGACTATTCGCCGGCGATGCGCAGCTTTGCAAAGCGCGAGCAGCGTTGGGACAGGAACCTGCTCGACAAGTTCATCGCCGATCCCGAGGGCGTGGTGCCGGGCACCAGCATGACATTTCACGGCATCGTGGACCCGGCCGAACGGGCCGCGCTGATCGCCTATCTCAAGCAGGGTCGACCAGCTAGCCGGTGATGCCGGCCGCGGTTGCGAGACCGAGGAATACCAGAAAGCCCATCGAGTCCGTGACCATCGTCACGAACACGCTGGAGGCGACGGCCGGGTCGGCACCGGCTTTCTCCAGGCCCAGCGGAACCAGCACGCCTGCCAGCCCGGCGATGACGATGTTGGTCAGCATCGCCGCGGCGATGACGCCGCCCAGCTGCGGCGACGACAGGACGAGGGTGACGCCGATCCCGATCAGCAGGGCGATGGTCAGGCCGTTCAACAACGCGACCCGGATTTCGCGCCATACCGCGCGCCAGTGGTTGGAGCCGGTCAGCTGGTTGGTGGCGATGGCGCGAACCGTGACCGCCAAGGTTTGCGTGCCGGCATTGCCGCCGACACCGGCGACGATCGGCATCAGCGCGGCCAGCACCGCCATGCGCGCAATCGAATCCTCGAAGAAGCGGATGACGGTGGCAGCAACCAGCGCGGTCAGCAGATTGGCGGCAAGCCAGCGGACGCGGCTCTTGTAGGTGTCGACCAGCGGCTCGTTGATGTCGCCCTCGCCCGCACCGGACAGCAGCAGCACGTCCTCGCCCGCTTCTTCCTGGATGATGTGGACGATGTCGTCGACGGTGATCATACCGACCAGCCGACCGCTGGAATCGACGACGGCGGCGGAGATCAGCGCATATTTCTGGAATTTGAGCGCCACTTCCTCCTGGTCCATGTCGACCGGGATCAGGGTCTGCTTGCGCGCCATGATCTCGCTGACCAGCGAGGCGCGGGGCGAGCGGAGGATGGTCGACAGCTTGCAGGTCCCAACCGGGTGGTGGCTGGGCGAGACGACGAACACTTCCCAGAAATCGGTCGCCAGCTCATCGGTCGAGCGAAGATAGTCGATGACCTGGCCGACCTTCCAATGTTCCGGCACCGCGATCAGGTCGCGCTGCATCAGGCGGCCGGCAGTCTCCTCGCCATAGGTCAGCGCTTCCTCGACCGCGGCGCGGTCGTCGGGCTCCATCGCCCTGAGCACGGCCAGCTGATCGTCCTGTTCCAGGTCCTCGATCAGGGCGACCGCGTCATCGGTTTCGAGCTGGGCAGCGAGATCGGCGACCTGCTGCGGCTCCATCTCGTCGATGACGTCTTCACGGACAAATTCGTTGAGTTCGGCGTAGACATCGGCATCGACGATCCCGGCCAGCGCCTCAATGAGGTCGCCGCGCTCGTCGCCGGGCGCCAGCTCAATCAAGTCGGCGATGTCGGCCGGATGGAGACCCGATACCAGTTCGCGCGCCGCCTCGTCGTCGCCGTCGGCAACGGCATCCAGCACTTCCCGCACGAATCCGGGAAGCAACCGGTCCTCCTCGTCGTGGATGCGATCCCCGAGCATGACCGCATCGGGCTCGTGCGGCGGGGTGGCGATGTCCTCGCTCTCGCTCATGCCATCGCTCCCTAACCGACTTGCTGCTTGCGAGGATTCCCTATGCCCGCGCGCCCACTGGCGCAACCCAGGCTAGACGCCTACATGGCGCCACATTTCTCAATCCAAGGACAAGACGATGGCAGACGCCAATACCCTGACATTCACCCTTTCGACCGGCGGCGACGTCGTGATCAAGCTGCGCCCGGACCTGGCCCCAGGGCATGTCGAGCGGATTGCCGGCCTTGCACGCGACGGATTTTACGACGGGGTCGTGTTCCATCGCGTCATCCCGGGCTTCATGGCCCAGGGCGGCGATCCGACCGGAACCGGCTCCGGGGGCAGCCAGCTTCCCGACCTCCAGGCCGAGTTCAACAGCGAGCCGCACGTTCGCGGCACCTGCTCGATGGCGCGCACCAACTATCCGCACAGCGCCAATAGCCAGTTCTTCATCTGCTTCGACGATGCTGGCTTCCTCGACAACCAATACACCGTCTGGGGCCAGGTCGAGAGCGGGATGGAGCATGTCGATGCGCTTCCCGTCGGCGAGCCGCCACGCGAGCCGGGCAAGATCGTCAAGGCGACGGTCGCTTAAATGCAGTGGTCGGCGGTCGCCGGGGGCGAGCGGCAATGAGCGAATCGACGCCAGTCGCGCTGATCACCGGCGCATCGGCCGGGCTGGGAGTCGATTTCGCCCGCCAGCTGGGAGCGAAGGGCAAGCGGCTCGTCCTGGTCGCGCGGCGCAAGGATCGCCTCGACGCGTTGGTCGCCGAGCTGGGCAACGCCCGCGCGGTCGAGGCCGACCTCAGCCAGGCCGGCGCGGCCGACCGCCTGATGGCCGACATTGCCGCACATGGCGAACATGTCGAATTATTGGTCAACAATGCAGGCTTTGGGCTGACGGGCCGCTTCGCCGAGCTGGACGGCAAGCGCCAGCGCGAGATGATCGACCTAAATTGCGGCGCGCTGACCGAACTCGCCCATGCGGTGCTCCCCGGAATGATCGGGCGCAAGTCGGGCGGAATCATCAATGTCGCTTCGACCGCAGCCTTCCAGCCGGGGCCCGGCATGGCAGTCTATTTCGCCACAAAGGCATTCGTCCTGTCGTTCAGCGAGGCGCTGCATGAGGAAGCGAAAGGCCAGGGGGTGGTGGTTAGTGCACTCTGCCCCGGCCCGACAGCGACCGAGTTCGGCGAGGTGGCGGGCTTCGGGCCGAGCAGCGTCTCAAGCAAGGTCGCGGCAGATTCGGCATCGGTCGTCAAGGCGGGCCTCGAAGGGCTGGACAAGGGGCGCGCCATCGTCGTTCCCGGCCTGATGAACAAGTCGACTGCACAGGCCCATCGCTTTTTCCCGCGCAGCGTCGTGCGCAAAGCGGTTGGGATTCTCAAGCCGTAGGCTGGACCTGCTGCGACACCGACGATTCAATGCGCTCAATCAGGCTGGCGTAGCGAGGGTGAGAGCGGATCGGGTCGAGGTCGGGATCGCGTTCAAGCCAGTTCCTGGCGAGCACGCCGCCGCGCTGCGACCATTTTTCCAGCGTGTCCAGCGCCCGATCAACCTCTCCCAGCATCGACCAGGCACAAGCGACATTATAGAGCGCCTGTGGGTCGTCGGGATCGATCCACAACGCCCGTTCGATCCAACGCGTTGCGGCCTCCCGATCTCCCAGCATAGCGGCCGCAGGCGCGGCAAGCTGGGCCGGCCTCGATGCCTCGGGGTGAAGCCGTAGCTCTTCCTCGGCGCGCTCGAGCCCGAGCCGGGCATATTCCATCGCTTCGTCGTCGCAGCCCAGCTTGGTCAGAATCGACTGCAGGAGGAGCGGCGCCTGATAATCGCTGGGCTGCACTTCCAGTGCCCTGATGAACAACGCCGCCGACTGCTTGAGATCACCAACACCACGGGCGTAGCGGGCATAAGCGAGGTTTGCCTCGAAACTGTTTGGATCGAGTTCCAGCGCGCGCTCGAATTCGTCGACCGCGGCCTCGTTGCGGCCCGCGACCCGCAGTGCCTCGCCACGCGCCGCATGCGCCTCCGCCAGCCGGGGATCGAGTTCCAGCGCCCTGCCGGCCATGGCAAGAATGTCGTCGAGCGGGATCTTGTGACCGTACCAGCCGACCAGCCGCGCATCGCAATTGGCAATGCCGGCATAGGCTCTTGCAAAAGAAGGATCGAGATCCAGGGCCCTCCGAAACATCTGCTTGGCCAGTTCGAGGAAGGACGTTGTCGGGTTGTGAAAATAGTCTCGGCCTTTGAGGTAGAGTGAGTAGGCCTCGACATTGTCCGTCGGCGGCTGCCCGATCATGTTCATTTCTTCGGGGAGCAGGCGAATTCTCAATTGTTCGACGATCGCCCTGGTGATTTCGTCCTGAATCGCGAAAATGTCAGTAAGATCGCGATCGAAGCGGTCGGCCCACAGATGGCCGCCGGAGCAGCCTTCGATCAACTGCGCGGTAATCCGGATACGATTCCCGGCCTTTCGAACGCTTCCTTCGACCAGGAAATTCACGCCAAGCTCGGCGGCGATCCGGTCCAGGTGGGCCGCCATATTCTTGTAGGCAAAGCTGGTGTGCCGGCCGACGACGAACAGCGCACTGATCTTCGACAGGTCGGTGATGATGTCTTCGGTGATCCCGTCGCTGAAATATTCCTGTTCGGGATCGCCGCTCATGTTCGTGAAGGGCAGGACGGCGATCGACGGTTTATCCATCGCCATCGCTTCCGCCATCATCGCGGGCGCAATTCCGGCCCCGAGATTGATGTCGAACACCCTGACGGGCATGGCGATGTTCTTGAGGCGCTGATCGCCGCGGTCCTCGAACAAGACGTCCAGCCGGTTTTCGACATTGTCCCTGACCGACTTGGATACGGCTATGCCGCCCGGTCGCGCGATCCCTTCCAGCCGCGCAGCGATATTGACCCCGTCTCCGAACAGATCGTCGCCCTGGACGATGACGTCGTCGAGATTGATGCCGATCCGATATTCGATCCGGCGATCCTCGGGTACATCCAAATTTCGCGCCGGCATCGATTGCTGGACCGCCACGGCGCATTCGACGGCGCCGACAACGCTGGGAAATTCGGCCAAGAGCCCGTCGCCGGTCAACTTGACGATGCGCCCGCCATGCCGTGTGATTTCAGGGACAACGAGCTCGGCCTGGTGCTGCTGCAGGCTTTGCAGGGTGCCGACCTCATTGGCCCCCATCAGCCGGCTGTAGCCGACCACATCGGCGGCAAGGATTGCGGTCAGGCGGCGTTCCATCCGGCATTTGCCCCCACAGCGCCGTACTGACCTAACATTTACCGGAAACCATGGCCAGCGGTCATCCGCGTGCGGGGCTCCCAAAGTTGAATACCTATTCATGCTGCATGTGCGATTTTGCACTTGCGAGACTCATTGTGCAGTGCGATAAGGATCGCGCCTTTTCGAAGGCATCCTCTCCTGATCCTTCCGGCCGGACGGCAACGTCCGGCCCTTTTTTTTGGTTCGTTCCGCCCCCAGATTGAACCTCTCGCCCCACGCGCCGTTCCTTTGCCGGCGCGTCCCGGGTAGGCTTGTCACAATTGGCGGAGAGGATTTCGGATGGCGACAGTCGATACTTTGGCGAGGCGGGTCCAGGTCGCCCATCTTCCGCCGATCGACAGCGGGCATGGCGTAGCCAGGCTGCCCGCCAAGCTGATGAAGGAGATGGAACTTTCCGAAGGCGACGTGATCGAGATCATCGGCAAGCGCGCGACCGTCGCGCGGGCGCTGGGCCCCTATACCGAAGACGCCGGGCTGGACATCATCCGCCTGGATGGGTTGCAGCGCGCCAATGCCGGAGTCGGTTCCGGCGACTTTGTCGAGGTCCAGAAGGCAAGCTCGAAGCCCGCCACGAAAGTCATATTCGCCCCGGCCCAGAACAATGTCCGCCTGCACGGGTCGGCACAGGCGCTGAAGCGCAGCTTCGCCGGCCGCCCCTTCTGCGCGGGAGATACGGTCGCGACGTCGGGTCATCAGCGCGTCAATGCCGACATGCCCGATCATATCCGCCAGCTGCTCAACGCCCCGGCCTTTGCGCTGCAGGAAGTCCGGCTGACGGTCGCTTCGACGACGCCCAAGGGCATCGTTCACATCGACGCCAGTACCCAGGTCGAGCTGCTGCCGGAATTCACCGAAAAGAAGGCAGGCGAGCGGCGCGCCGACGTCACCTATGACGACCTTGGGGGCATGCACGATACGATCGACGCCCTGCGCGAAATGGTCGAGCTTCCGCTGCGCCACCCCGAGCTGTTCCAGCGCCTTGGCGTCGATCCGCCCAAGGGCGTGCTGCTGCACGGACCGCCTGGCACCGGCAAGACCTTGCTGGCCCGTGCCGTCGCCAATGAAAGCGAAGCACGCTTTTTCCATATTGCCGGCCCGGAAATCATGGGATCGGCCTATGGCGAATCCGAAAAGAAGCTGCGCGAGCTGTTCGAGCAGGCGGCGCAGAACGCACCGTCGATCATCTTCATCGACGAAATCGATTCCATCGCTCCAAAGCGCGGGCAGGTGACGGGCGAAGCCGAAAAGCGGCTTGTGGCCCAGCTCTTGACCTTGATGGACGGGCTCGAACCGCGGCAGAACCTGGTGGTCATCGCCGCCACCAATCGCCCCGAAGCGATCGACGAGGCGCTGCGCCGACCCGGGCGCTTCGATCGCGAAATCGTCGTCGGCGTGCCGGATGATCGTGGCCGGCGGGAAATATTGGGCATTCACACGCGCGGCATGCCGCTTGGCGATGCCGTCAACCTGGATGAGCTGGCGCGGCGCACCTATGGCTTTGTCGGCGCCGACCTGGCGGCCCTGACGCGCGAAGCCGCGCTCGAGACCGTCCGCCGGATCATGCCCAAGCTCAACCTGGCCGAAGAAGCGATTCCGACCGAGGTGCTCGACAGCCTGTCGGTCGAACCGCACGACTTCGAGAATGCGCTGAAGCGGGTCCAGCCCTCGGCAATGCGCGAAGTGATGGTCCAGGTACCCAATATCGGCTGGGATGACATCGGCGGCCTCGACGAAGCGCGCGACAAGCTGCGCGAGGGTGTCGAGCTGCCGCTGAGGCATCCCGATTCCTTCCGCCGACTGGGCATCCGTCCGGCCAAGGGCTTCCTGCTGTATGGCCCGCCCGGCACCGGCAAGACGCTGCTGGCCAAGGCCACGGCGCGCGAAAGCGAGGCCAACTTCATCGCCACCAAGTCGAGCGACCTCCTCAGCAAATGGTACGGCGAGAGCGAGCAGCAGATCGCGCGACTGTTCGCCCGGGCGCGGCAGGTGGCGCCGACCGTCATCTTCATCGACGAGCTGGACAGCCTGGTCCCGGCACGTGGCGGCGGGCTGGGCGAGCCACAGGTGACCGAGCGCGTGGTCAACACCATCCTGGCCGAAATGGACGGGCTGGAAGAGCTCAACAATGTGGTGCTGATCGGGGCGACCAACCGGCCCAACCTGATCGACCCGGCATTGCTCCGGCCCGGGCGGTTCGACGAACTGATCTATGTCGGCACGCCGGATACGGCGGGGCGACGGCGAATACTCGCCATCCATACCAAGAACATGCCGCTCTCCAAGGATGTGGACCTGGAATCGCTCGCCCGCCGGACCGAGCGATTCACGGGCGCCGACCTTGAGGACCTGGTGCGCCGTGCCGGCTTGACGGCGCTCCGCCGCGGCCTCGACAGCGCCCAGGTGACCAAGGCCGATTTCGAAGCCGCGCTCAGCGAAACGCGCGCTTCCGTGACCGAGGAAATGCTTTCCGACTATGCCAAGATCCAGGAAACGCTGAAGTCCGACGCGGTGAAGCCGGTCGGCGGGATCGGCTTTGTCCTTCCCGGGATGCTGCGGCCACGGGCGCCGGGCAAGGCCGGCCCGGGATCAAACGGGAACGGAGAGCCGCCCGCGGGCCCATAAGACCAGGCCAAGCAGCAGAGCTGCGCCGGCAATGAACGGCCAATGCGGGTCGGCCGCATAAAGCAGCATGCCGATGCCGGGCGCGGCAACGAAGCTCAGCCCGTTGGCGGCAGTGACGACGCCGGCAACGCCGCCCTGCTCGGCCAATGGCACTGCCAGGCTGGCGCCGCCGGTAAATCCTGGCCGGATGAAGCCGAAGCCGAGGCTGGCAAGCCCGAAGCCAAGCACGATGCCATACAGGTCACTGGCCAGCATCGTCACCAGGAGGCCGCCGGCGGCGATGATTCCTCCCCAGAGGATGAGCGCGCGCGGCTTCAATCCCAGCCTTGGGATTAGCCCCCATTGCGCCGCCAGGGTTGCGGCCGCGCCGGCCATCATGACGATCGAGATTTCCTTCTCCGACCCATGGGGAGCGAGTTGCAGCCGATCGATGACGAAGAATCCGATGCAGGCGAGCGTCGCCGCCTGGGCATGACCGGCGACAACGCCAGCCGTGATCCAGCTGCGGATCCGCGTGTCGTTCCAGCGGATGCGCTGTCCGCCGGGACGGGTGGCGGCGATCACGCTGGCCCCGGTCGGCGCGCTGGCCAGCGAGGGATAGCTCATCGCGGCGCCATGCCCCGGGCGCCGGCCCTGGCGCGGCTTCGTGTCGTCCGGAAGTCCGATCAGGATGGCGATGAAAACGACGACGGCCAGGGCGGCGAACATGAACAGAGGGCCGGACAGACCGACCAGCGGAAGGACGAACAGGGGCGCCAGCGCGGGACCGATGATCGTCCCCAGGCTGAAGCTGCTCGCCAGCGCGGAAAGTGCCTCGACCCTCGACGAACGGCGGGTGCGAGAGGCGAGATAGGCCTGCGTCGCGCTGGGCGTGGCGGAGCCGAACGAGCCGTACAGCGCCCGGCAGATGGCGAAGGCGGCGAAGGTCAGTCCGCCGGCGAGAACGCCCTGGAGGCCGGCCAACAGCACCAGCCCGCACAGCAGCATCGATGAAATGAACCCGCCGATTCCGACCAGCGTCAGCGCCTTTCGGCCGTGGCGGTCGCTTTGCTTGGCCCAGAATGGCGCCAGGATGACCCACAGGATCGCCGACCAGGTATAGGACATCGTCACCCAGAAGTCGCTGATGCCGATTTCCCGTCCGATGGCCGGCATCACCGACTGGAGCGCGGTATTGCCGGCCGCCGCGACCAGCATCGCCGCATACAGCAGCAGGAAATGGCGCGTGGTCAGTGCGCTTCCGGCAACGCGCGGCCTGTCTGGCAAAAGCTGCATCCTGCCGCACTTAGGCTGACCAGGCGGCAGGGAAAAGCCACCCATATGCCTTGCCAAGCGCGTGCCGAT
>DASTOV010000029.1:0-3548 GCA_035720125.1 Sphingomicrobium sp.
CTTGGCAAGGGTGTCCAAAAGGCCGTCGATTTCGTCAATGGCGAGATTGCGCAATCGATCGCGGGCCGAGACGCGAGTGACCAGGAAGGTTTGGACGAGGCGCTGATCACTCTCGACGGCACGCCGAACAAGGCTCGGCTCGGCGCCAATGCCATCCTCGGCGTCAGCCTGGCGGTAGCGCGCGCAGCCGCCGAGGCGAGGGGTCTGCCGCTGTACCGCTACGTCGGCGGGACTGGGGCTACCTTATTGCCGGTGCCGATGATGAATATCCTGAACGGCGGCGCGCATGCCGACAACCCGATCGACTTCCAGGAATTCATGGTGATGCCGGTCGGCAGCCCAAGCTTCTCCGAGGCGCTGCGCTGCGGGACGGAGATCTTCCACGCGCTGAAGTCCGCGCTCCACGCCAGGGGGCTGAGCACGGCGGTCGGCGACGAGGGCGGCTTCGCCCCCAACATCGCATCGGCCCGAGCGGCACTCGATTTCATCGGCGAGGCAACCCAAGCGGCCGGATACAAGCTGGGCAGCGACGTACTGATCGCGCTCGACTGCGCGTCGACCGAATTCTTCAAGGGAGGCACCTATGAGATGGAAGGCGAGGGGCGCAGCCTCTCCTCGGAGCAGATGGCCGACTATCTTGCCGAGCTCTGCGAAGCCTATCCGATCGCCTCGATCGAGGATGGCATGGCCGAGGATGATTTCGCCGGCTGGAAAGCACTGACCGACAAGATTGGGCACCGAGTCCAGCTGGTCGGGGACGATCTGTTCGTGACCAACGAGATGCGCCTTGCAGAGGGCATCAAGCATGGCATCGCCAATTCGATCCTGGTCAAGGTCAATCAGATCGGGACTCTGACCGAAACCGTGAATGCGGTCCGCCTGGCACAGTCGTCGGGCTATACCGCGGTGATGTCGCATCGTTCCGGCGAGACCGAGGATTCGACCATCGCCGACCTGGCGGTCGCGCTCAGCTGCGGCCAGATCAAGACCGGCAGTCTTGCCCGTTCGGACCGCACGGCGAAGTACAACCAGCTGCTTCGGATCGAGGAAGAGCTGGGCGACGCGGCCGGATATCCGGGCGTTGGTGCGCTCAGGGCCTACAAGGCCGCCTGAATCGCGCAGGATTATTTCTGTGAATCAAATGCATGAAAGCGCTTGCCTTCATGGCGTCTTTCTGATTCCCTTCAAATCCATGAGGGGGAAGCCCAAGAGCATCGGAATGATCCGCCGCGCGGCGTGGCCCGCAATGGCTTTGCTGGTGGTCGGAACCTTCGCCGGGCATGCCGTCGCGGGACAGAATGGCCTGTTTGCCTGGCGCGGCTATTCGCAGCAGCTGGAGATCCGCAAGGCGGAGCTGGCGGCGCTGGAGGCGGAGCGCGATGGCCTCAAGCACAAGTCGGCCCTGCTCGATCCGCGCAAGGCGGATCCAGACCTTGCCGACGAAATGGTCCGCAAGGATCTTGGGCTGGTCCGCGCCGACGAGGTGGTCGTACCCTTGGAAGACTGACGTGGAAGCCGGCGCGGAGTGAATCCGCGCCGTCTATCGGCTCTCGCTGCGCTCGGCCGTCGGCCGGTCATCCACGTCTCGTCGCCCAATTTTCGTTTTGCTCCACAAAACTTCACTTGGGCTCGGCGTTCCTGACGCTACGGCATTGCCCTATTGGGGCTGCCGCTCCTATAGGCGCGCCAAACGCAGCAGAAGTGGAGAGGCCCGTGGCGAAAACCGCCCGCAAGACCGCTGCCCATGTGGCAGCGCCCGGTACACCGAACCGGGAGCGCCCGGCAGAACCGAAGCGCTACAAGGCGACCAAGGACGAGCTGCTCGACTTCTACAAGCAGATGCTGCTCATTCGCCGTTTCGAGGAGCGGGCGGGCCAGCTCTATGGGCTCGGGCTGATCGGCGGCTTCTGCCACCTCTACATCGGCCAGGAGGCGGTCGCCGTCGGCCTGCAGTCGGCGATGAAGGTGGGCCGCGACAGCGTCATCACCGGCTATCGCGATCACGGTCACATGCTGGCCTATGGCATCGACCCCAAGGTGATCATGGCCGAACTCACCGGTCGCGCCGCCGGCATTTCCAAGGGCAAGGGCGGCTCGATGCACATGTTCAGCGTCGAGCATGGCTTTTACGGCGGGCATGGCATCGTCGGCGCGCAGGTCGCGCTGGGCACGGGGCTGGCCTTCAAGCACCAATATGCCGGGGACGGTGGCACCTGCCTCGCCTATTTCGGCGACGGCGCGGCCAACCAGGGCCAGGTCTATGAAAGCTTCAACATGGCGCGGATCTGGGACCTGCCGATCATCTACGCCATCGAGAACAACAAATATGCGATGGGCACGAGCGTCGAGCGTTCCGCTTCGGAGCCCGATTTTTACAAGCGCGGCGAAAGCTTCCGCATCCCCGGCATCCAGGTCGACGGCATGGACGTGCTGGCAGTGAGAGGCGCGGCCGAAGAGGCGATGGCCTGGACCCAGGCCGGCAAGGGTCCGATCATCCTCGAGCTTTTGACCTACCGCTACCGCGGCCATTCCATGTCGGACCCGGCCAAATATCGTAGCAAGGAAGAAGTCCAGGGCTACCGGGAAGGCAACGACCCGATCGACCATGCCGCCAAGGAGCTAGGGAAGCTCGGCGTCAAGGAAGAGGAGCTCAAGTCAATCGACAAGGAAATCAAGGATATCGTTGTCGAAGCTGCGAAGTTTGCTGAAGAAGCGCCGGAACCCGATGCGGCCGAATTGTACACCAACGTGCTGGTGGAGAGCTACTGATGGGGATCGAACTGAAAATGCCCGCGCTCTCGCCGACCATGGAAGAGGGCACGCTGGCCAAATGGCTGGTCAAGGAAGGTGACGCCGTTTCAAGCGGCGACATCCTGGCCGAGATCGAAACCGACAAGGCGACGATGGAGTTCGAGGCGGTCGACGAGGGGACGATCAGCAAGATCCTGATTCCCGAGGGCACCGACGGAGTAAAGGTCGGGACGGTTATCGCACTGATGGGTGGCGAAGGAGCCGCGGCTGCGACCCCTGCGGCGGCTCCGAGCCAACCCGCCGAGCAGGCGCTCGAAGCGACACCTGCCCCGCCTCCTGCCGCAGAAGCGCCCAAGCCTGCGCAGAAGGCGCCGACCATGCAGGCCACCGATGTCCCTGCCGGCACCGAGATGAAGCCGACCACGGTTCGCGAGGCGCTGCGCGACGCCATGGCCGAAGAAATGCGCCGTGACAGCCAAGTGTTCGTGATGGGCGAGGAAGTCGCCCAGTACCAGGGGGCCTACAAGGTCACGCAGGGGCTGCTCGACGAGTTCGGGCCGAAACGCGTCGTCGACACGCCGATCACCGAATATGGCTTTGCCGGCCTCGGCTCGGGCGCCGCGATGGGCGGGCTTAGGCCGGTCATCGAGTTCATGACCTTCAACTTCGCCATGCAGGCGATCGACCACATCATCAATTCGGCGGCCAAGACCAATTATATGTCGGGCGGGCAGATGCGTTGCCCGATCGTGTTTCGCGGGCCCAACGGCGCGGCCGCACGGGTCGGTGCCCAGCAC
>DASTOV010000030.1:0-3769 GCA_035720125.1 Sphingomicrobium sp.
GGTGGTGCCATGATATTGTTCCAAAACGCTCTCCCGCATCCGTTCGGCGGGATGTGGGATGGGCGTTTGCTGCGCGCAAGTTCATCGTTGTTGCGAGCGAAGCGCGGCAATCCAGCGGCGCTACTGGATTGCCGCGTCCCCCGGCTTTCGCCGGGGTCCTCGCAATGACGAATCAGTGCTCCACCCCCTTCATCTTCCCCCAGGTCCTCGCCGCCGTGTAGCCGAGGTAGCCGGTGCCGAAGAGCGCGTAGAGCTCTTCCGGCAGGCCGCGGAGGTAGGCCGTCATGCCGTTGCCGATGCCGAGCGCCATCGCCGGGTTGACCGCGGCGATCAGGCCCATCGGGATCGCCCACAGGATCATCGCGTACATGACGTAAAGAAAGCTTGGCCGAGCCCGGCTGGTCCAGGGATCGGCCGACTGCGCCTCGGCGACGATCGCCTGCATCTGCGCGCTTATGGCGGCCATTTCCTGGTCGCCCTGCAGCCTGATCAGCTCCAGCTTGGCCCGGTCGCGCGCCTGCGGGTCGGGGATGATCTTGTCGAGCAGCTTCGAAACGGGCCCGACGATTGCTTCGATGAATGACATGCGAATCTCCCAAAGGTCACTAAAGTCTCAAGGTTCGGCGCCATTTTGCGTATCCGGTGTGACGTTATGCGTCGTTTGAACCTATCCGGTTTGCCAGCCAGCCATAGAGAAATGCTTCATTGGCGGGCCGCTTCTCGGCCAGGCGGAGGTAACGCTCGCCTTGCAGTGCCTCCAGCGCGCGCAGCAGCACCGTCTCCCCGCGCTGGTGGCCGCGCGCCTCCAGGAAGGCGCCGAGCGCCGCGATCGTCGCCGGGCCGATGCGCCCGTCGGGGGTGAGGTCGGGATAGTCCTTGCCGCCGCGGTTGAGCGCGGTCAGCGCTCGCTGGAGGAAGGTGGCGGCGACCGCCGGCCCCATGTTGGCGCCGGTGTCGAACAGCTCGGCGGCGACGCGCGGGGCACGCTCGGCGACCTGGTCGAAGCGCGGCCTCAGCCAATAGAGCCGGCGATAGATTGCCGCAGCCTCCTCGCGCGGCAGCTTGGTCATCGCCCCGGCATAGCCATGCGCCCGCGCCACGGCCTCGGTGATGCCGAAGCGCGTCGGCCCGCCCGTGTCGGCGGGATGGTTCACGTAGGCGCCTTCGCGTTCGATCAGTTCATCGATCAGCTCGTCCACATCCATGTCTTGCTCCTTCGATTGACCCGAGTCGCGCGATCGTTACCCATTTGGTTATCTGTAGGACAGACGTTGAACCGAAAATGCCGGCGGGAGCCTGTTTTCATCAGCATGACGGAAGGGAGGCGGTTGCGCCGAATGGAAGCTGCGCTAAGCTTCGCGCATGTTCCGTACCCTGACCCTCGCGCTCGCCGCGCTCGCCCTTGTCCCCCAACCCGCCCTGGCCAGGCTGTCACCGACCGAAACGAAGATGATCCAGCTGGTGGACGCGGAGCAGGAGCGGACGCTTTCCATGCTCGAAAAATGGGTCAACCAGAACAGCGGCACGCTCAACGCCGATGGCGTCAGGAAGGTCGGCGACATGCTGCGCGCCGAGCTGGAGCCGCTTGGCTTCCAGGTCGAGTGGATCGACATGGGCCCCGCAGGGCGGTCAGGCCACCTGGTCGCGCGCCATCCCGGGACGGGCAAGAAACTGCTGCTGATCGGCCATCTCGACACGGTGTTCGAACCTGACAGCCCGTTCCAGCGCTGGGAGCGCAGGGGTGATCAGGGCGTCGGCCCCGGCTCCGGCGACGACAAGGGCGGCATGGCGGTGATGATCGCCGCGCTGCGCGCCATGCACGCCGCCGGAACGCTGAGGCACGCCGACATCACCGTCTTCCTGACCGGTGACGAAGAGGACGCCGGCCCGGTCGAGATCAGCCGCCGCGACCTCTTGGCAGAGGGCCGCAAGGCCGACGTCGCGCTCGATTTCGAAGGGCTGGTGCGGGACGGCGGGCGCGACATGGGCTCGATCGCCCGCCGAAGCAGTGACGAATGGACGCTGACCGTCACCGCGCGCGGCGGGCATTCGAGCGGCATCTTCAGTCCGGGGGCCGGTGCCGGCGCCATCTATGAAACCGCAAGGATCATCGACACGTTTCGCCGCGAGCTGCCGGAGCCCAACCTGACCTTCAACGTCGGCCTGATCGGCGGCGGTGACGGTGCGACGCTGGATGCAGGCCGGGTGCGGATCGCGGCGACCGGCAAGACCAACGTCATCGCCAGCACCGCCATCGCGCGCGGCGACATGCGCGCACTCTCCGTGGAACAGATCCAGCGGACACAAGCAAAGATGCGGGCGATCGTCGCCCGGCCGCTGCCCGGCGCCAGCGCCAGCATCGAGTTCCACCCCGACGGCTATCCGCCGATGGCGCCGACCGAGGGCAACCGCGCGCTGCTGAGCCGGCTCAATGTCGTCAACCGCGACATGGGCCTGCCGGAAATGGGCGAGCTGGACCCGGTCAAGCGCGGCGCCGCGGACATCAGTTTCGTCGCCACGGACGTCGACGGGCTGGCGGGCCTGGGACCCTATTCGACCGGCGACCATGCCCCGGGCGAGGCGGTCGACATTCCGTCGATCTGGGTCCAGGCCAAGCGCTCCGCGATCTTGATGTCGAGGCTGGCGGCGGAGAAACGATAGTGCCTCGACCCGTTGCGGTCATTGGCGCTCACTCGTCATCTCCGCGAAATGACGAAAAGGGGCGCGCGTCCGCATTCGACCAAAAGCGGACATCATGATCCGCCAGGGCCGCTAGAGGGAGCCAGCGCCGACAGGGTGACACCGTCACGCCAGCCCCCTCACGTCGGCACGCCCGGCGTTGGGTCCGCTTGACGCGGGACCCTGCCCCCAAAACGTTCCGCAGGGCGACGACTCTTCCGGGGAGATTGGGGTGGAAGAAAGAGCGGCCAGCCGCAGCCAGCCGCTCCATTGCGTCGCTCTAACACTAATACAGGTTAATATTCGAATTGAGTCAATCGGTACTTATAAGGGGTCGATGCGCCAGGCCGCCGACCTGGAACCAGCATCTTCCGCGCAGGCCGCGCACCGCGCGCACAGATCGTCGTCGGACGGCTTGTCCTTGCGGATTGCGAACGTCCTTGTCGGGTAGGATTCGCAGTCCGGATGCCAATGCCAAAGGCCATTCTTACGCCTGGTTGCAACGCCACGACGATACTCGGTCACGCACGCCCCCGCCCTGAATGATGCCCGCCGTGCAACGCACGACGGGCGCGGAAGCTCGGTACTCCCGCTCAGGTCCCACCTTAAATACGGCATTATTGATGTAAAGCAGTAATGCAGCTTCATACCACGCCCGCTGCGAGGGGCCGTCCGCCGTGCATCCACGACCGCCATTCGACGAACCGCGTGCCGGCGCCGATTATTGACATTTCTGTCACTTGCACCGGCCGGCGCGCCATGCATTATTGCTCCAGATCAGCCGCGCGCCATGATGCGGCAACGGGGAGGGAATAATGACAAGGTGCCGCCTGCTTGCTGCTTCGCTGCTCACCGCCAGCGCGCTCGTCGCCACGCCGGCTGCCGCCCAACGGGTCGACCAGATCGTCGCGTTCGGCGACAGCTATGCCGACGATGGGAACCTGTTTCAGATCCTGGGACCCCTGACGCCCCCCGAGGCGCTGCTGGTCTATCCGACCGGCCGCTTTTCCGGCGGCACCAACTATGTCGATACGCTCGGCGACCTGTTGAACGCGCCGATCGATAATTTCGCCATCGGCGGCGCCCTGAC
>DASTOV010000031.1:0-27367 GCA_035720125.1 Sphingomicrobium sp.
ACCGCGCCGAGGCGGCATGACCGCGGCTGACCACGTCCCCGACAGCGAGCGCACCGGATTGATCGGCGCGCTGCCCAAGGCGCTGCGCCCCTATGCCTCGCTGATGCGGCTCGACCGGCCGATCGGCACCTGGCTGCTTTACTGGCCCTGCGCCTGGAGCGTGGCGCTGGCTGGGGTGCGCGGGGAATGGGTGCTGTTCGCATGGTTCCTGCTCGGCGCGTTCGCGATGCGCTCGGCGGGCTGCGTCTACAACGACATCATCGACCGCGACCTGGATCGCCGGGTCGAGCGGACCCGGCTCAGGCCGCTGGCCTCCCGCCGAGTTTCGCTTAGCAATGCCTGGGCGCTGGCCATTGGCCTGTGCCTCATCGGCCTCTTCGTCCTGTTGCAGCTTTCGCGCCCTGCCCAGATCGTCGCGCTGATCAGCCTTTTGCTCGTCGCCGCCTATCCCTTCATGAAGCGCATCACCTGGTGGCCGCAGGCCTGGCTCGGGCTGGTGTTCAGCTGGGGCGCGCTGGTCGGCTGGCCGGCGGTGACGCAGGAATTCGCACTGCCCGCAATGTTGCTGTGGCTGGGCAGCATCTTCTGGGTGATCGGGTACGACACGCTCTACGCCATCCAGGACGTTGAGGATGACGCGCTGGTCGGTGTGAAATCCAGCGCCCGCGCGCTGGGAGAAAGGGCGCAGATCGGCGTTGGCGTCTGCTATACGCTGGCGCTCGTCGGATGGTCCGCGGCGATCTGGACCGTGCGGCCCGATTGGGTCGCCGTGTTCGCCCTGTTTCCGGCGGGGATCCACCTTGCGAACCAAATTGCAAAGATCGATCATAAGGACGGCGCTTCGGCACTGGCCCTGTTCCGATCCAATCGCTTCACCGGGCTTTTATTGTTCCTCGGCTTCCTGGTCGTCGGCTTGTCGTCGGTTGATTGAGCGGCGCGTTGTATGCCGCCTGATTCACGCACCTGGCGAAAGTCGGGACTTCCACCAGCAGCGATCAGGCTCTAGGCGCGCCGGATGCTTTCCCCTGACGCCGCTCGCGACAAGGCCGCCTCGCTCGTCGAACTCGCCCGCAGGAAGGGCGCCGATGCCGCAGACGCTGTCTATGTCGGCGAACGATCGCAAGGCGTCAGCGTCCGTCTCGGCAATCTCGAGGATGTCCATCGCAGCGAAGGCGAGGAGATTGGGCTGCGGGTATTCGCCGGTAAGTGCAATGCAAGCATATCGGCATCCGACCTGTCGCGGGCCTCGCTGGAAACGCTGGTCGACCGGGCCCTCGCGATGGCGGCGGAGGCGCCGGAGGACCCATACGCCGGAGTCGCGCCGGACGAGCTGCTGTTTCGGGGCCGGTCGGCAGAGCTTGATCTTGACGATGGCGGCGATCCGGACCCGGCCGAACTGAGGGCGCGGGCATTGGCGGCGGAGGACGTCGCCCGCTCGGTCGACGGCATCGCCAATTCGGGCGGCGCCAGCGCATCGGCGTCGGCATCCACCTTTGCCATTGCCACCAGCCACGGCTTCGCCGCCGCAACACGGGCCACCGGCTACAGCAATTCGGTCAGCGTGGTCGCCGGCGAAGGAGCGGCCATGCAGCGCGACTATGCTTGGCACTCGGCTCGGCACCTTGCGGACCTCGAGGCGCCAGAGGAGATCGGCCGGCGGGCGGCGGAGCGCGCAGTCGCCCGCCTGAACCCGGTCAGCATCAAGCCGGGCGTCATGCCGGTGCTGTTTGATCCACGCGTCGCGGCGACCCTGCTCGGCCATTTCGTTGCGGCGATCAGCGGATCGGCCATCGCTCGTCAGGCCAGCTTTCTCCTCGATGCATTGGAGACAGAGGTTTTTGCGCGCGGCATCACCATCCCTGACGATCCATTCCGCCAGCGCGGCCTCAGGAGCCGGGCATTCGACGGGGAAGGATTGCCGGTCCGCCCGCTGGACCTGGTCAAGGACGGCGTGCTGACGACCTGGCTGGCCGACAGCGCCTCGGCGCGGCAGCTCGGCATCGCGCCGACGGGGCATGCCGTGCGCGGCGTTTCGGGCGCACCCGGGGCGGGGCCGGCAAACCTGACCATTGCGGCCGGCGAGCGCAGTCGTGAGGAGATGATCGCCGGCATCGGGCAGGGGGTGCTGGTCACCGAGCTGATCGGGCACGGCGTCAATGGGGTGACAGGAGATTATTCTCGCGGCGCGGCGGGATTTCTCATCACCGACGGCGCGATCGGCCCGGCGGTCGCGGAGATCACCATCGCGTCCAACCTGAAGCAGATGTTCAGGACTCTGGAGCCTGCCAACGATCTCCGGATCCGCCGCGGCATCGACAGCCCGACCCTGCTGGTGCCGGAAATGACGGTGGCGAGCGCCTAAGCCATTGGCCTATTCGTGGTGGCCGCCCCGCGGGCCTTCACCCATTGCCCAAAAGACGTGAGTGACACGTTTCTTGCCGTTGCCCAGGTCGGCCACAAACACATCAGGCCGTCCCATGCTATCGCGGCTTATGGGGCTCCCCCAGGCCGGGGGCCCATCGCCGCCGATGTCGTTGTCGCTGAATCCGTCCTGGACTGGCGCTTTGCCGAACTCGCGGATAGCAAAGTTCGTCTGCGTCGGTTCTGAGTGATTGTAGATATTAGCTAGCTGATCCTTGTCGTGCTGGTTGATATATTCATTCGACGGGCCGTAATTGAAACCGCCGACCACGCCGCCCGCGGGAGCGCTGGTATAATCCATGCATGTTCCGTCGTTGGCGTTGTTGAAGGTCTCGTCGGTGTGGCCGAGCCCGTAATCGTGCCCGATTTCCTGGCAGGTGACGAGCATTCGCCACTCGGGCTTATTGTAAGTATTTGTATCGAAATATGTATCGTTGAGCTTGGTGACACCCTGCACGATATGGCCGCCGGACAGCCAGATTTGGGCGATCCCGAGCCATCCGTTGTTACCATAGCGGGAGTTGCAGACCTGGATGGTGCCGGCCCGCGCCTTGCAGGTCCTTGGATTGGTGGACCCGGCCACGATGGCGCTATTGATCACCGAAGACGCGTTCCAGCCCTCACCGGTGCCACCGCTCACTCGCGGCCCCCCATTCATCGCCCGCTGTAAATAGTCATCCCACTGGGCGCTGACATTGTCCCCGACTGGAACTGTCAGTTCACCGCTGCCTTTTTTCCAGTGATAATTGTTCCACGGATGCTCGGCGACAGCCGGACCCGCGACCAAGGCAACGCCAGAAATCAGCGCGGCACGCCACATCATGTTTTTCATGGGTCAGCCCCTCGGCCGGCGGCACCCCTCGCGCAAGTCCGGTACCGGCCCTAACCGGTTGCGCCCCGAAAGTGAGGACGCTCGGTCAAATTCACTTTCTAGTCAAGCGTTTGGTTAACTTGCCTGTTTCCGGCCGACACCGGCTCCAGTCCCAGCCGCATGATCTCGATCTTGGGGCAACGGTCCATGACGACGCGGAGCCCGGCTGCCTCGGCCCGGGCAGCCGCGGCCCCGTCGACCACCCCCAATTGCATCCAGACGGCCTTGGCGCCGATGGCGATCGCCTGGTCGACGGCTGCTCCCGCCTCGCTGCTGCGGCGGAAGATGTCGACCATGTCGATGGGCTCGCCGATCTGGCCGAGTTCGCGCCAGACATATTCGCCGTGGACATGTTCGCCGGTGATGGTCGGGTTCACAGGGATGACGCGATAGCCATGGTCCTGCAGGAATTTCATCACGCCGTTGCTCGGACGATCCGGCCGATCCGACGCGCCGACCACGGCGATGGTGCGGACGCATTTCAGCAGTCGGGCAATTTCATCGGGTTTCGACAGCGGCATGCAAATGTTCCTCTGCCGCGCACAATGCTTCAGCCGGAGACTTTCTCCAATTCGGCCAGCAACCGTTCGGCAATCTCGCGAAATGCCGCCGCTGCAGGACCGTCCTCCGCCGCCGGAGGAGTGCCGGCATCGGACGCTTCCCGAAGACCCAGCGACAGGGGCAGCCGGCCAAGGAACGGGATACCGAGGCGTGCTGCCGATGCTTCCGCACCGCCCTGGCCGAAGGGATCGCTGCTTTCGCCGCAGTGCGGACATAGATAGCCGGCCATATTCTCGACGATCCCCAATATCGGCACACTGGTCTTTCCGAACAGGTCGATCGCCCGCGTTGCATCGATCAGCGACAGGTCCTGGGGCGTCGAGACGATTACCGCGCCGGCCGGCCGCGACTTCTGTACCAGCGACAGCTGCACATCACCGGTGCCGGGTGGCAGGTCGACCAGGATCAGTTCGGCATCGCCCCAGTCGCCTTCGACCAGCTGGTTGAGCGCGCTGGTCGCCATCGGCCCGCGCCATGCCAGCGCCGTATCGGCCGAGACCAGCTGGCCGACGGATAGCAGCTTCACGCCGTGCCCGACGTCGACCGGGATGAGCTTCTCCTTCTCGGCCTGCGGTTTTTCTGTCGTTCCAAACAGGGTCGGTTGGGACGGGCCGTAGATATCGGCGTCGATCAGGCCGACGCGCTTGCCCATGCGCGAGAGGGCAATGGCGAGGTTGGCCGTGAGGGTGGATTTACCCACACCGCCCTTGCCCGACCCGATGGCAACCAGCGTTCGGTGAGGCTTGGAAGCGGTCAGGGCCACCCTGGCGTCGCGAACGCCGGGCATGCCCATGGCGGCCTGCTTCAGCCTGGCTTCCAGCGCTTCACGCTCCGAAGGGGGCAGGCCGCTGGCATCGGCAACGATCGTGGCCACTCCGTCCGTCAGCCGGCGCGACCGGATTCTCTCCGCTTCGGGAAGCTCGTCCAGGGCAGAAAGAAGGTCGTCGCCGCTGCTCATCGCCCGCGCCTTAATCGCCTTTTCGACAGGCGGCACTGTTTTTCGGCAAATCCCCTCTTATTATGGAGGCATGACGATTTTTTCCGGATGGGGAGCGCGGGGACGCGCCCTTTTCAGCGACAACAAGGGTCCTTGGGGGGCGCCGCCCGGCTCTGGCGGAGGCAATGAGCCTCCCTCCGGCAACGAGCCTGCGGGCGGCCCGTGGGGCGATACGCCTCGTCGCGGACGGGCTCCGGTCAGCTCACTCGACGATTTCCTGAAGCGCAGCCGCGGGCGGCTGGGTGGTTCGCCGGGAGGCGGCTTCAATCTCGGCGGGAGGCCGAACCGCTCTTTAATCGCATGGGCCGCGATCGCGGTCGTGCTGCTGTGGCTGCTTTTTACGACCATGCACAGCATTTCAGGACAGGAGCGCGGCGTCGTCACCCGCTTTGGGCGGTACAGCCATACGCTTTCGCCGGGTATCGGCCTGACGCTGCCGTCTCCAATTGACCGTGTTCAGAAGATCAACGTCGAGGACATTCGAGAGGTGAACCTGGGCTCTGCGGCCGAAGAAACGCTAATGCTGACGGGCGATCAGAATCTGATCGATATCGCCTACCAGGTGCGCTGGAACATCCGCGATCCGGAGCAGTATCTGTACGAATTGGCCGAGCCGGAGGACACGATCCGGCAGGTGGCCGAAAGCGCGATGCGACAGATCATCTCTCAGGTCGGCCTTCAGGACGCGATGGGCGTGGCGCGAGGCGAGATCGAGGCGCGTGTGCGGGATGAAATGCAACAGACGCTCGACAGCTATCGCTCGGGCGTTGTCATTCAGGGCGTCGCGATCCGCCAGGCCGACCCGCCTTCCCAGGTCAACGATGCGTTCAAGGAAGTGACCGCTGCCCAGCAGAAGGCGCAGACCGAGGTCAATAATGCCAACTCCTATGCGCTGCAGCTTCGCCAGATCGCGCAGGGCGAGGCGACCGCCTTTGACAAGGTCTATGAGCAGTACAAGCTGGCGCCTGAAGTGACCCGCCGGCGCATGTATTATGAAACGATGGAACGAGTGCTTCGCAACGTCGACAAGACAGTTGTCGAAACGCCGGGCGTGACGCCATACCTGCCGCTAGGCGAAATTAGGCGTTCCGCGCCGCGCACGGGAGGCCAGTAATGGAAATCGTACGCCGCCATCCGATCGCCGCAGGTCTGCTCGGCTTTATCCTGCTGATAACGATGTTTTCGAGCGTCATTGTCCTGACTGAGACCAACCAGGCGGTCATCTCCAGGTTCGGCAAGCCTGTCAGGATTCTCGGGGCCGAACAGGCCGGCATCAACTGGCGAATTCCGTTCGCCGAAAGCACCATCATGATCGACAAACGCGTGCGCGACCTCGACATGGACAAGCAGCAAGTGCTGTCCACCGATCAGCGCCGGCTGGAAGTCGATGCTTTCGCCCGATATCGGGTCGTCGATCCGCTGCGACTGTTCCTCTCGGCCCGGTCGGTCGAGCAGGCCGAGCAGCAGCTGAAGCCGATCCTCGGCTCGCAGCTGCGTAACGAGCTCGGCAAGCGGCCATTCGCTTCGTTGCTTTCGCCTGAGCGCGAAGGTGCGATGGAGAATATCCGCACCGGCCTCAACCGCCTCGCGCGCCAATATGGCGTGGAGATCGTCGACGTTCGGATCAAAAAGGCCGATTTGCCAAGCGGAACGCCGCTTGAATCTGCCTTTGAGCGGATGCGCACTGCGCGGCAGCAGGAGGCGCGCTCGATCGAGGCAGAAGGGCAGAAGCGGGCCCAGATCATCCGTGCCGAGGCAGATGCCGATGCGGCGCGTATCTATGCCGCGGCGTTTGGGAAGGATCCGGACTTCTACGAATTCTACCGGGCGATGCAGTCCTATCAGGCGACGTTCCTGCCCAACGCTCAGGGCAGGGGTGGGCAAACCAACATCATCCTGTCACCAAATAACGAGTATCTGAAGGAATTTACTGGACGATAGGAAGTGGCACTGTTCAATTCGCGTTCATGCGCTTGACCTAGCGTCGCATGAGTGCCGCGAAGCCAAGCGAGGAATAGGAATGAGTTCGACGAAGGAGTTTCGACCCGTGCGCTATGCTTATGGGGTCGCCATGGCCCTGCTTCTGGGAGGGACCGCGTTCTCAGTCGCAACCGGCCAGGCCGGGGCGCAAGTGGCGCAAAATGCGCCGGCGGCAATGGTGCCGCGGCAGGGTGCGCCGACAACGTTTGCCGATCTGGCCGCCAGGCTTGCTCCGGCGGTGGTCAATATCTCGACCAAGCAGCGCGTTCCCGTCCGGCGGCAGGTGGATCCGTTCGAGGAATTCTTCCGCCGGTTCGGCGGCCAGGCTCCCCAGGGTCAGGGCCAGGGCCAGGGTCAGGGGCAGGAAGAACCCCGCACCCGCGAAGCCGGCTCGCTCGGCTCGGGCTTCATCATCTCGCCGGACGGCTACATCGTCACCAACAACCACCTGATCCAGGGCGTTGACGGGACCGGCACGGTCGACAGCATCACCATCACCCTGTCCGATCGCCGGGAATTTCCGGCGCGCATCATTGGTCGCGACAGTGCGTCCGACCTCGCCTTGCTGAAGATCGAAGGCGCCAACCTGCCCTACGTCAACTGGGGTGATTCCAATCGCGCCCGCGTCGGCGACTGGGTAGTGGCCATCGGCAATCCCTATGGCCTGGGCGGTACCGTCACGGCGGGCATCATCTCGGCGCTGCACCGTGGCATCACCGGGATCGGCGCCTACGACCGCTACATCCAGACCGACGCCAGCATCAACATGGGCAACTCGGGCGGCCCGATGTTCGACATGGCCGGCAATGTCATCGGGATCAATTCGGCGTTGATTTCGCCGACCGGTGCCAGCGTCGGCATCGGCCTGGCCATCCCTGCCGAAGCGGCTCGCCCGGTGATCGAGGCGCTTCGCCGCGGCCAGCGGCCCGAACGCGGCTACCTCGGTGTCGGCTTGCAGCCGCTCGATGAAAGCATCGCGGAAAGCCTTGGGCTGACCAAGGATCGCGGGGAGCTGGTTCGTTCGGTCGTGCCCGGCGAAGCCGCGGCGAAGGCGGGCATACAGCAAGGCGACGTGATCGTGAGGGTCGGCGGCCGTGAAGTCACGCCGGACGAAACCGTCAGCTTCCTGATCGCCAACACTTCGGTGGGAAGCAGGGTGCCGGTCGAGGTCATACGCGACGGTCGCCGCCAGACGCTGAATGTCCAGGTCGGGCAACGTCCGACGGAGGAAGAGCTCGCGCGCCAGGCGGGCGGAGGCCAGGAGCAGGAACAGGCGCTCGGCCAGGAATCCCCGGTCGCGCCGGGCACCGCGCTCGGCCTGTCGCTGCAGCCGCTGAATCCGCAAATCCTGCGGGCGTTGAATCTTCCCGAAACAACCCGCGGCGTGGTCATTACTTCCGTCGATCCGAACAGCGATGCGGCGGAAAAGGGCATTCGCCGCGGCCATATCATCGTGTCGGTGAATCGGCAGGCCGTGACGACGCCGGCCGAGGTGCTCGCCGCCGTCGACACCGCGCGGCGCGCCGGGCGGACCAGCGTCCTCCTCCTAGTGAAGCCGGGCCAGGGGCCGGAGGGCTTCGTCGGGGTGGATATTTCGGATCGGTAAAGGTCCTGCTTGTTGCCGGCATTCCTTCGGCCTAGGTTCCATCGCCCGGGCTGAAGGAGCGCTGCTCCGGAGGCGTAGTATGCCCAAGGAGTGACGCGACCTGATGGCAAGCCAACCCCTGAACGCCATCTTCATCGGCGCGGCTGCCGGCGGCGCGAATCCGCAGCAGCTCGAACTGAAGCGCGCCAATCGGCACGGCCTTATCGCCGGCGCCACCGGCACAGGGAAAACAGTCACGCTGCAGGGTATCATCGAGGGACTGTCGTCCGTCGGAGTCCCCACTTTCGTTGCCGACGTGAAGGGCGACCTGGCGGGCCTCGCCATGCCGGGCGCCGCCACGGCCAAGCCCCATGAGGCCTTTGCCGCCCGCGCCGCCGAAATCACCTATTCCGACTGGTCCTACGGGGGCTTCCCGGTCCAGTTCTGGGACCTCTTCGGCGCGCAGGGCCATCCGGTTCGCACGACGGTAAGCGAAATGGGCCCGCTGCTGCTCGGCCGGCTGATGAACCTCAACGACGTGCAGGAAGGCGTGCTCAACATCGCCTTCCATGTCGCTGACAAGGAGGGGCTGATGCTCCTCGATCTCGACGATTTGCAGGCGATGCTGGTCAACATCGGAGAGCGGGCCGACGAGCTGACGCTCGAATATGGCAATGTGTCGAAGCAAAGCGTCGGCGCGATCCAGCGTTCGCTGCTGCAGCTGCGCGCGCAGGGGGGCGATCATTTCTTCGGCGAACCGGCTCTGGACCTGGAGGATTTCCTGAAGCTCGACGAGGCCGGCAAGGGCATCGTCAACATCCTCGCCGCCGACAAGCTGATGGCGTCCCCACGGCTCTATTCCACCTTCCTGCTGTGGCTGTTGTCGGAATTGTTCGAACTGCTTCCCGAGGTTGGCGATCCCGACAAGCCCAAGCTCGCTTTTTTCTTCGACGAGGCGCATTTGCTGTTCGACGACGCGCCGCCCGCTCTCCAGGAAAAGGTCGAACAGGTCGTCCGCCTCATTCGGTCGAAGGGCGTCGGCGTCTATTTCATTACGCAAAATCCGATCGACATACCCGACGATGTCGCCGGCCAGCTTGGCAATCGCGTGCAGCATGCGCTGCGCGCCTTCACGCCGCGCGACCAGGCGGCGGTGAAGTCGGCCGCGGAGACATTCCGCCCCAATCCGGACATCGATGTCGCGAGCGCGATCACCGAGTTGAAGGTGGGCGAGGCGCTGGTGTCATTGCTTCTTCCGGACGGCGCGCCGTCGCCGGTCGAGCGCACCCTGATCAAGCCGCCGCGTTCGCGGGTCGGGCCGCTCACCGCGCAGGAGCGGGCGATCCTGGTCCAGACTGACGCGATCGGCGCCAAATATGACCAGCTGCTCGATCGCGAGAGCGCCGAGGAGATTTTGAAGGCGAAGGCCGACGAGGCTTCCGCCGCCGCCGCCGCCGCAAAGGCGGAGACGGAGGCGCAGAAGGCCGCCGCCGAAACCGCCCGGCTGCAGGCGATCGCCGACAAGGAAGCAGCCCGGCAGCGCGCCGCGGCCGAACGCGAGGCGACGCGCCGGCAGCGCGAGGCCGAGAAGGAGGCCGATCGACTGCGGCGCGAACAGGAACGCGAGGAAGCCCGTCGGGCCCGCGAGGCCGCCCAACCGAGCATGGCCGACAAGATGCTGCAATCGGCCGGACGGTCGATTGCATCGTCCGTCGGGCGTCAGCTCGGCAATTCGCTGCTGCGCGGAATTTTTGGAGGATTGCTCCGTGGCCGCTGACGCACCGTGCATGGATGTCCGGGACCTGGAACGCGAGTGGCGCGATGCGCTGATCGCGAAGGACGAGGCCGTGCTGCGACGATTGATCCACCCGCAATACAAGCTGGTCGGCATTCGTTCGACCGGGTCAGTGGCCGTCAACCTCGAACAGTGGATCGAGGCGCTGAAGCGGATGGACATCGCCAGTCTCGAAGTGCGCGTCGTCGAGTGCGTCGCGCTGGATAACGTCATCGTTGCAACCGTCGATGCCCAGTGGAAAGTCCGCTATCTCGGCCAGCTGATCGATGAGCGGGTATTGCTGACGGATGTCTGGGTTCGCGTTGAGGACAGCTGGCAGGTCGTGCGCCGCCACAGTTCGCCGGTGCCGCCGGGAGTCAGGATCGGCGAATAGGCTCGGCGATCGTCGCTGTTGTTCCTGTTGATTTTCTACTGGGATAAGTCATCCTGCTCAAACGTTGATATGTCCGTGGAGGGGACGGGTATGATCACGTTTGTCATGGCGCTCGCGCTGGCGGCGCCAAGCCCGACGTCAATTGAAGCGCCGCGCAAGGCGTTTGCGACCTGCCTGAAGAGCTTCGAGAGCAATCAGATGAGGGCCAACGTCGCAGCCGATGCCTATTCCGCTGCCGTAAAGACGGCGTGCCCGGCGGAAGCCCAGGCACTGACGGACGCGCTCGTCAAATATGACGTGGCGATGGGGAGCAAGCGGGCGGCGGCCCAGGAAAATGCCCAGCGCGACGTCGACGATTATCGCCTGACAAGCGAGGAACGGTATCGAGACTTGGCGGCACCGCAATAGCGCGTTGAGGAGTGCACGCTGGGCGGCTAGGCTCCGCCAATGACCGTTGAGCTTCGTGACTGGACCAGGGCCGCAGAGGCTGGCCGCGCCGACATGGTTGCACTGCGCCGGGCGATCCATGCGGAGCCCGAGCTCGGGCTCGAATGTCCGCGGACGCGCGACAAGGTGGAACAGGCACTTGCCGGCCTGCCGCTTGACGTTCGTCGCAGCAGCCGGACTGGCGGCCTTGTTGCCGTGCTCGAGGGTGGCCGACCTGGGCGGACCGTGCTGCTGCGCGGCGACATGGATGCGCTGCCGATCCACGAGGCGACGGGACTCGACTTCGCCAGCCGCGAAGATGGGAAAATGCACGCCTGCGGCCACGACAGCCATTCGGCGATGCTGGCCGGCGCGGCGCGCATCCTCTGCGACAGGCGCGGGGAGCTGGAGGGTCGCATCCTCTTCATGTTCCAGCCGGGCGAGGAAGGGCATCATGGCGCGCGGATCATGATCGACGAGGGGATGCTGGGTGATCCGCTTCCCGATGCGGCCTTCGCCCTGCACATCTGGCCGACCCTGCCGCACGGGACGGTCGCCTGCCGCGCCGGCGCGATGCTTGCTTCGACCGACACGTTGAATGCCCGGATCGTTGGCCGCGGAGGCCATGCCGCGATGCCGCACGATGCGATCGACCCGGTGCCGGTCGCGGCGGAAGTGGTGCTGGCGCTGCAAGCCGAAGTGGCGCGGCGGACTCCGGTGACCGATCCGATGGTGCTATCGATCACTCGCATCAATGCCGGTACCACCCACAATGTCCTGCCCGATGTGGTCGAGCTGCTTGGTACGCTCCGCACCCTGTCGCCCGAAGGACGGGCACGCGGACGAGCGGCCTTCGAACGCATTTGCACCCATGTGGCCGCCGCGCACGGCTGTACTGCCGAGGTGGAGATCGAGCCGGGCTATCCGCCAACGGTCAACGATCCGCGCGCGGTCTCGTTGATCCGGAATCTGGCCGGCCAGGACTTTCACGAGCTGCCGGCATCCAACATGGGCGGCGAGGATTTTTCCTATGTGCTGGAGCAGGTACCGGGCGCCATGGCTTTCCTGGGTGTCGCGCCGGACGGGGCGGATGCCGCGACCCGCGCCCCGCTGCACAATCCCTGCATGACGATTGACGAAGCGGCTTTGCCCAAGGGCGTGGCCCTGCATTGCGCCTTCGCCACCCGGTTCCTGGAGAAAGGTTGGGAATGATCCTCGCTTCATTGCTGCTGGCCATGGCCGATGCGACAGCCATCAGTGGCTTTTACATGGCCCACCAGATCGAGGTCGGAGCAGCGCTCCAGCTCGATGACGACGGCAAATTCCAGTACCAGCTCGACTATGGCGCGGTGTCGGAAGCGGCCGAAGGCAATTGGTCGATCGAGGGCGATTTCCTGTTCCTGACGGCGACGCGAATGGAAGGCGCCTACAAGACGCACAACTTCAACCGCGAGCCGTTGAAAATCGATGGTGACCGGCTGCTTCTCAATCGTTACGACACCGTCATCCGTTTCGAGCGGGAGGAGCTTCCAACCCCCGCCGGCAACCAGAAGCTGGAGGGGAATTGATGGCGACCATTGCCGCGCCGACAATGGGCGTCAGGGAGCTGACGCTTCGCGGTATCATCCTGGGCGGGTTGATCACGCTGCTGTTCACGGCGGCCAACGTCTATCTGGGCCTCAGGATCGGCATCACCTTCGCCACCTCGATTCCCGCCGCGGTCATTTCGATGGCCGTGCTGCGCTTCTTCCAGGGTGCAACGATCCAGGAGAATAATATCGTCCAGACGATCGCCTCGGCGGCCGGGACGCTGAGCGCCATCATCTTCGTGCTGCCAGGCCTTGTGATGGTCGGATGGTGGACCGGCTTTCCCTTCTGGCTGTCGGTTGCGGTGATCGCCATCGGCGGCGTGCTTGGCGTGATGTACTCGGTGCCGCTGCGGCGCGCGCTCGTCACCGGATCCGACTTGCCGTATCCCGAGGGCGTTGCCGCCGCCGAAGTGCTGAAGGTCGGCGCAGGCGTCGGCGGCGTCGAGGAGAACAGGCGCGGGCTGGCGGCAATCGTGATGAGCTCGCTGGTCTCGGCCGGCTACGCCATCCTCGCGCAGACCCGGCTCGTCGCGGCCGACGCGGCCAAGACGTTCAAGCTTGGCACCGGGGCCACCACCATATCCAGCAGCCTGTCGATGGCGCTGATCGGGGTCGGCCATCTCGTCGGCCTCGGCGTCGGCATCGCCATGCTGGTCGGCATGATCGTCAGCTGGTTCGTGCTGGTTCCCTGGCAGACCGGCCTGGCCGGCATTGCCGGAGCCACGGATTTGGGGGCGCTGGTCAGCGATACCTTCCGCCAGAAGGTGCGCTTCATCGGCGCCGGCACGATCGGAGTGGCCGCGATCTGGACGCTGATCAAGATTATCGGGCCGATCGTTCGCGGGATCATGGCGGCCCTGGCCGCGAACCGCGAGCGGCGAGAAGGGCGCGGCGCGGGGCTCGAACTGACCGAGCGTGACCTGCCGATCACCATCGTCGGCGGCACGATTATCGCGTCGATGATTCCCATCTGGATGCTCCTTGCCGCCTTCGGCCAATCGGGTCCGATCGCCGACGCAGCCGGCAGCACGCTGATCGTCACGATCGTCTACATCCTGTTCGCGGGCGTCGTGATCGCGGCCGTTTGCGGGTACATGGCCGGCCTGATCGGGGCATCCAACAGCCCGATTTCTGGCGTCGGCATTCTCGCCGTCCTCGGCATTTCCTTGATTCTTGCCGCGCTGTTCCCGGCAGTCGATGCGACGGCGACACAAAGCCTGGTCGCTTTCGCCCTTTTCGTCACTGCGATCGTGTTCGGCGTGGCGACGATCTCCAATGACAATCTCCAGGATTTGAAGACTGGCCAATTGGTCGGCGCCACGCCATGGCGTCAGCAGGTGGCGCTGGTGCTGGGCGTGTTGTTCGGTGCGGTGGTGATCCCGCCGATCCTGACCCTGCTCAACAGCGCGTTCGGTTTCCAGGGGGCGCCGGGTGCTGGACCCGACGCTCTCGCGGCGCCGCAGGCGGCGTTGATCTCCGCGATCGCGCAAGGCGTCCTGGGCGGAAACCTCGATTGGAACCTGATCGGGCTTGGCGCCGTGATCGGCATCTCCGCCTGCATCATCGACGAGCTGCTGCGCAAGTCGAAGCGCGGCATGCTGCCGCCGCTGGCCGTCGGCATGGGTATCTACCTGCCGATGACCCTGACCCTGCTGATCCCGGTCGGCGCACTCATTGGCCATTTCTACGACCGCTGGGCCAAGACGGCTGCCAATCCGGCTTTCGCCGAGCGGCTTGGCGTGTTGATGGCGACCGGGCTCATCGTTGGAGAGTCGCTGTTCGGGGTTGCCTTCGCCGGTATCGTCGGCGCGACCGACAGTGCCGCGCCGCTCGCCCTGGTCGAAGAATTCGGCTGGGCTGTGCCGCTGGGCCTGATTGCCTTCGCAGGCTCGATCGGTTGGCTCTATGCTCGCACCATGGCCGGGGCGGCCAGGCCCGTGACTGCCTAGCCCAGCACTTCGCGGCGCAAGGCATTGGCCGGCCAGGGCGGGGCGCCGTCCTCGGCCTTGCGGATCAGTTCGACGACCTTGCGATTGACTGGGGCTTCGGTGCCTTGCCGTTCGGCCAGCATCACCAGTTCGCCATTGATATGGTCGACTTCTGTCTTTCGGCCTGCTGTCAGATCGTCGGCCATGGACGAGCGCGCCTTGGCGTCGATCTTCCAGGCCTTGAGGAACAGATTGTTAAACAGCCAGTCGGGTGCGCTGATGACGGAAGGCAGCAGCCTTGGGCCCACGGCGCCGACCTTGGCCGGCCTGATCCCGGCCTTGTCGAGCAGCGCCAGCCCTTCGCGCATCGAGGCAGCAAAGACGCGGCGGTAATCGCGCTCGCTCAGCTCCTCGAGCAGCGTTTTCCCGGACAGGGCACTCACGGCATTGTTGAGGTTGATGAGCAGCTTGCCCCAGGCGATGCCAAGCATGTCGTCGGACAGCCTGAGCGCCGCCGGCGATTGCCCGATCCGCACCGCCAATTCGCGCGTTTCGCGCCGATCTTCGGTCCACAGCTCTCCCGCCACGCCCTTGTGGAAGCGGCCTTCGCCCAGATAGGCGACATTGAAGGGAACCATGCCGCGCACGACCGCGAATCGTTCGCCCAGCACACTTACCAGCATGTCGACGTTGCTGACGCCATTCTGCAGGCTGATGACCGTCGCACCCTCGGGGCCATGCTCGGCGATCTGCCTTGCCGCCTCGGCCGTCGCGCCGCTTTTCACGCACAGCGCGATAACGTCTGCATCGGCCAGGTCAGCCACCTCGACGCGATAGTCGACCTGGTCGGCAGGAAGCGTTTCTTGCCAGCCACTGTAATCGCTGAGCGTCAGGCCATGTTCGCCAATGTCCCTGGCGAAGCCTGGCCGGCCGATAAAGCGCACGTTCAGCCCAGCTCTTTGCCAGCAGCCACCGACAAAGCAGCCGATCGATCCGGCTCCGAGGATGGCGACCCTGGTCAGCCGCGCCCTCGATAGGTGGAGTGTCCGCTCATCGAGGGTTAGCCCCGCCCTCGATAGGCGGACACTCCCTGGTCGGGCAGCCACAGTCCCGTGGGCGGCTCGCCCGATTGCCAGAAGACATCGATCGGCATGCCGCCGCGCGGGTACCAGTAGCCGCCGATCCGCAGCCATTGGGGCTTCATTTCCTCGAACAGCCGCCGGCCGATGCCGACCGTCACATCCTCATGGAAGGCGCCATGGTTGCGGAACGAGCCAAGGAACAGCTTCAGGCTCTTTGATTCGACGATCGTCTCGCCGGGCGCATAATCGATGACGAGATGCGCGAAGTCGGGCTGGCCGGTGACCGGGCAGAGCGAGGTGAATTCGGGCGCTGCGAAGCGCACCAGGTAAAGTTCTCCGGGCCGCGGATTGGCCACATAGTCGAGCTCGGCTTCCTCCGGTGAGGCGGGGAGGGCGCTCGTCTGGCCAAGGTGCTTGGGTGGCGTGGACATGGCGCGCCTCTTAGCCTTGCGCCGCCGGTTCGGGCAACGCCCAGTCGATTGGGGCCAGCCCACGACTTTCAAGGAAGGCATTGGCTTTGGAAAAATGCCTGCAGCCGAGGAATCCGCTGTGCGCCGACAGCGGGGAGGGGTGCGGCGCCTTCAGCACCAGGTGGCGCGAGCCGTCGACGAACGCCGCCTTCTTCTGCGCATAGCTGCCCCACAGCATGAACACGACCGGCCCTTCGCGCTCATTGACCTGGCGGATGACCGCGTCGGTGAACCGCTCCCATCCGCGGTCGCGGTGCGACGCGGCCAGGCCCATTTCGACCGTCAGCACGCTGTTCAGCAGCAGCACGCCCTGCCTCGCCCAGTGCTCCAGGAAACCATGTGCCGCCGGGCGGATCCCGAGGTCGCTCTCCAGTTCCTTGTAGATGTTGATAAGGCTGGGCGGCGGCCGGACGCCGGTCGGAACCGAAAAGCAAAGCCCATGCGCCTGGCCGGGACCATGATAGGGATCCTGGCCGAGGATCACGACCCTGACCTGGTCGAGCGGCGTCAGGTCCAGCGCGCGGAACCAGTTGGATCCGGCCGGGAAGATGCGCTTGCCCGCGCCGCGCTCGGCCAGCAGGAATTGCTTCAGCTGCGCCATATAGTCCTGGGCAAACTCGTCCCGCAGCGGCTCCAGCCAGCTTGAATCGAGTTTGATGGTCATGTTGTCGTCATTGCGAGGCCCGAAGGGCCGTGGCAATCCATGGATTGCTTCGTTTCACTCGCAATGACGGAAAGCGGGACCATGGACACCCTCGTCACGACCCAATGGTTGGCCAACAACCTTGGCGAACCCGACATCGCCATCGTCGACGCCAGCGCTTACCTGCCGACCGACGGCCGCAATCCCAATGCCGAATTCCTCGAGGCGCATATTCCTGGCGCGCGCTTCCTCGACATCAACGAGGTCGCGGATCGCTCCAACCCCGCGCCGCACATGCTGCCCAGCGCTGCCGATTTCGCTCGGGCGATGACCGGTCTCGGCGTTGGCCGAGACGACCGGATTATCGTCTATGACAATTCGCCGCTGCGGACCGCGGCGCGTGGCTGGTTCATGTTCCGCCATTTCGGCGCCGAGCGCGTCGCCATCCTCGACGGCGGCTTCCAGAAATGGCGGGCGGAGGGACGCCCGGTCGAACACGGCGACGCAAGGCCCCGCAGCGCCCGCTTCGATGCACATGAAGTCGCCGGCGAAGTCGTGACCAAGGAGGCGATTCTCGCCGGCCCCGCTGCGCCCATCCTCGATGCGAGGGGAAGGGCGCGGTTCGAAGGGACGGAACCCGATCCCCGGCCGAATGTCGGGGCCGGCCACATCCCGGGGGCCAGGAACCTGCCCTTTGCTACGCTCTACCGCGACGATGGAACCTTGAAGTCAGACAAGGATCTGCGCGCGGCATTCGACGCATTGCGAGTCGATCCGGCGTCACCGTTCATCGCCAGCTGCGGCTCGGGAGTGACCGCCAGTTCGATCATTTTTGCGGCGCATCGTCTCGGCGGACGGCACGCGAGGCTCTATGACGGCAGCTGGAGCGAATGGGGCGCCGATCCCGCGACGCCGAAGGAAAAGGGCCCGGCCTAAAGCGAAAACAGCTGGTCGATGGAAGCGATGCCCTCGCCGAGTTCACGCTTCAACCGTTCGATCGCCGCCGGATGCGGTTCCTTGCCGCCCTCGCTCAGGGCGGCAACCGTTTCGAGCCCGGCCGCGCCGGCCGCTGCTGTCCTTGCCGACCGCGCGTCATAGACCCGCTGCCTGGCCGCCGATGCACCCGGCCATGCCGCCGCCAGCCTGGCCTCGGCCATGCTGTCGCTCGGCTGTTCCCCCGAAAACTGCTCGACACAGGCCAGCGCCTGGCGGATCGACGACAGGCGCGCGACCGCCTCGGCATATGGCCCGGCGGCTCCCGGGCCAGAGAGTTCGGACGAACCTTGCAGTTCCGTCGCCGTCTCCGGCGAATCGGGGATGAAGTGAATCATGACCGCCCGTTTGCCACGCGGCGGTAAATCTTCTGTGAATCTGCCGTTTCCGAAGCCTTAAGCCGCGGTGGCCGCCTCGATGTCGCGCAGGATCCAGCCGCGCTGCGGGATCGTTTCGATGAATTCCGCCCCGCCGGAGGCCGAGCGCAGCTTCTTCCTCAGCTTGGAAATGAAGACGTCGATGATCTTCGGCTGCGGCTGGTCGTCGGCACGCCGGTAGAGATGCTTCAGCAGCATCTGCCGCGTGACCACATTGTTCCGCGCGAAGGCCAGCAGCTCCAGCACGCGATATTCCATCTCGGTGATGCCGATCGGATGGCCGTCGATGCGGATCAGGCGCTGGATCGGGTCGACCGCCAGGCGGCCGCCGCACAGCGTCTCCGGCAGTTCGCTGCCGCCGGCCTTGAGGCTGGCGAGCAGGCGCGATGCTACCTCCTCATTCTCTTCGGCGCTGAGCGAGACCGGCGAGCCGATCAGCAGTTGCTGGACCTCTCCCAGCGCCGCATGGGCTTCCTCGACCAGCCGGCTGCCTTCTTCGAACCGGCGGCGTGAGCGATCTAGCATCGCCTCGATTTCAACGAGGCGGGCGGACAGGTTCTCCGAACTCATGCTCCCCCTTTTCTTCCGGTTACTGCGGCGTCTGCGCCGACGCGACTTCACTGTCGGCAGGCTGGGCCGCGATGATCGTCTGGGTGGCCTGGCCCTTGTCGACGACACGGGTGTCGGGATCGCCGGCAGTCGAGCGGATGCCCAGCGCCGCGCGATCGCGGCCGGCGCGTTCCAGCATCGACGTTTCGGTCGAACTGCGCGGGGCCGGTCCGCCGAACAACGCCTCGATCGCCTGGGTCTGCGCGTCCTGCGCCGACATGCTGACGGTGCCGGCGACCGGCGGCGTCAACGAATAGTCCGGCGGAATGACCAGCGGTGCGTTGCGGGCCACGGCGAACTCGTCGAGCGATTTCTGCTTGGGCCCAAAGGCGCCGCAACCGGCAAGCAGGATTGCCGGGGCAATGAGGAGGAAAGCCTTACGCATGTTCATTCAATCCTTCAGGCGCCTTCTCGCGGATGAAAAAGGCGCGGAGCAGCAAGATGACGACGCCAATGCTAATCGCGGCGTCGGCGACATTAAAGACATAAAAGGGCCTGAACGTGCCAAAATGCAGGTCGAGGAAGTCTACCACATAACCGTAGCGTGTCCGATCGACGATATTTCCCAATGCTCCACCCAGCACCATGGCCAGTGCCAACTGGTCGCCGCGGGCCTCTTCCTTGCGGATCCACCATGCCACGCCGATCGCGATCGCGGCCGTTACGCCGACTAGGATCCAGCGCTGCGTGTCGTTGGCGGCCTGGGCGATGCCAAGGCTGATCCCGCGATTCTCGACCCAGGTGAAGTCGAAGAAAGGCAAAAGGTCGATATGCTGCACCGCCTCCAGGTTCAGCGGGCCGATGATGATGTATTTGCTGATCTGGTCGACGACGAAGATCAGCAGCGCGAACAGATAGGCAGTGGTCCGCTTATCCATGCACCACCTCCTCGCAACGCGCGCAAAGGTCGCCGTCTTGCCTGACTTCGGGCAGGAGCCGCCAGCAGCGGCCGCATTTGTGATGGTCGGTCTTCGTCACGGCCAACCCTTCGCCGCGCTTGACTGACGAGACGATGAACAGCTCGGCGAGCAGGGCGGGGTCGGCATCGCTGGCGACGGTGACTTCGGCCTCGAGGCTCGATCCGATCACCTTGTCGCGGCGTAGCGGCTCGATCGCCTCGGTCACAGTCTCGCGCAATTCGCGCAATGCGGCCCACTTCGCCTCTAGTGCCTCATCCTCGCGCCACTCGGTGTCGATCAGCGGCCATTCGAGCAGGTGCACACTGTCCGCATCCGGATAGCGGGTGCCCCATACTTCCTCGGCGGTGAACACCAGCACCGGCGCCGCCCAGCGCACCAGCGCGTGGAACAGCGTGTCGAGCACCGTGCGATAGGCCCGTCGCTTCGGATCGGACGGCGCGTCGCAATAGAGGCTGTCCTTGCGGATATCGAAGAAGAAGGCCGACAGGTCGTTGTTGGCGAAATCGGTCAGCGCGCGGGTGTAGTCGTTGAAGTCATAATCCGCGACCGCTTGCCGCAGCCGCGCGTCGAGCTCGGCGGTCAGCGCCAGCATGTAACGCTCCAGCTCCGGCATCTCGGCAACCGGCAGCCGCTCCTCCTCGCTGAACCCGTCGAGCGCGCCGAGCAGGTAGCGGAAGGTGTTGCGGAGCTTGCGATACTGGTCGCCGACCCCGGCCAATATCTCCTTGCCGATGCGATGGTCCTCGGTGAAGTCGACCGACAGCGCCCACAGCCTGAGAATGTCCGCGCCATAGTCGCGCATCAAATCCAGCGGGCTGATGGTGTTGCCCAGGCTCTTGGACATCTTCATGCCCTTCGAATCCATGGTGAAGCCATGGGTCAGCACCTGGTCGTAAGGCGCGCGGCCCCGCGTGCCACAGCTCTGCAGCAGCGACGACTGGAACCAGCCGCGGTGCTGGTCGCTGCCCTCCAGGTAGAGGTCGGCCGGCCAGCGCTGCTCGGGCCAGTGGCCGCTCTCCAGCGTGAAGACATGGGTGCAGCCGCTGTCGAACCAGACGTCGAGGATGTCGGTCACCCGCTCATAATCCTCGGCCTTGTAACTATTGCCGAGATATTCCTGGGCGCGTTCCTCGTCCCAGGCATCTACCCCTTCGGCCTTGATTGCGGCGACGATCCGCTCATTGACCTCATTGTCGACCAGCAGCTTGCCCGTCTTCTTCTCGACGAACACCGCGATCGGCACGCCCCAGGCGCGCTGGCGGCTCAGCACCCAGTCAGGGCGGCCTTCGACCATCGACCCGATGCGGTTGCGGCCCTTCTCGGGCACGAAGCGGGTTTCGGCGATGGCCTGCATGGCAAGGGAGCGGAGGGTGTCCTTTCCCTCTCCCTGGAGGGAGAGGGCAGGGTGAGGGTGGTCGGCGCCTGAAGGCCCAGGAGGCGTTGGAGCCCCCTCATCCCGGCCTTCTCCCCCCTGGGGAGAAGGAGAAAGCGGCGCACCCCCCTCATTCTCCCACCGCATCTCCGCCCGCGTCTTCGGGTGGTGCACGTCCAGCACCTTGTCCATCGCGACGAACCATTGCGGGGTGCAGCGGTAGATGACCTTGGCCTTGGACCGCCAGCTGTGCGGATAGCTGTGCTGGTAATCTGCCGAGGCGGCGAGCAGCGCGCCGGCCTCGCGCAAGTCCGAATTGATCGGGCCGTCGGGCGCGTTGAACTTGGGGTTGATGACACTGCCCTGGCCGCCCAGCCACGGCCAGTCCTCGCGATACTTGCCGTCCGCTTCGACCGCGAACACGGGATCGATGCCTTCTGCCTTGCACAGCTCGAAATCGTCTTCGCCATGGTCGGGCGACATATGCACCAGGCCGGTGCCGCTGTCGGTGGTGACGAAGTCGCCGGGCAGGAAGGGGCGGGGACGCTGATAGAACTCGCCCAACTTGTGCATGGGATGACGGGCGATTGTGCCGGCGAGGTCGGAGCCTTTGCCTTCCCAAACTTGGGAAAAGATCGATACGTCGCCGAGTTGCTTTGCAATACGCTCGCCAAATGCCGTGTCGAGTGCATCGGCAACGAGGAAGCGTCTGCCAGCGTCTCCCTCAAGAAGGACGTAATCAACCTCCGGCCCATAAGCCAAGGCCTGGTTCACCGGGATCGTCCAGGGCGTTGTCGTCCACACCACCGCATAAGCACCGACCAGCTCCGGGATCGGGCTATCGACAATCTCGAACGCCACGTCGATCTGGGTCGAGACGATGTCCTCATATTCGATCTCGGCCTCGGCCAGCGCGGTCTTTTCGACCGGAGACCACATCACCGGCTTGGCGCCGCGGTAGAGCTGGCCGCTTGTCGCAAACTTGTAGAGCTCGGAGACGATCGTCCCTTCGGCCTCATAGTTCATGGTGAGGTAGGGCTTGTCCCACTGGCCGCCGATGCCGAGCCGCTTCAGCTGCTCGCGCTGCACGTCGACCCAGTGCTGGGCATAGGCGCGGCACTCGGCGCGGAACTCCTTGACCGGCACC
This sequence comes from Sphingomicrobium sp., assembly GCA_035720125.1. Lineage (GTDB taxonomy): Bacteria > Pseudomonadota > Alphaproteobacteria > Sphingomonadales > Sphingomonadaceae > Sphingomicrobium. The sequence continues at coordinate 22,140 of DASTOV010000031.1, forward strand.
TCGTCCTTGTTGAGCTTCTTCTTGCGATACTGCTCCTCGACCTTCCACTCGATCGGCAGGCCGTGGCAGTCCCATCCGGGCACATAGGGCGCGTCCTTGCCCAGCAATGTCTGGGTGCGCACCACCATGTCCTTCAGGATGTGGTTGAGCGCATGGCCGATGTGCATGTCGCCATTGGCGTAGGGAGGGCCGTCGTGGAGAATGAACTTCTCGCGTCCGGTGCGATGCGCGCGGACCTGCGCATAGATGTCCCCTTCCATCCACTTGGCGAGGATGACCGGCTCCTTCTGCGGCAGGCCGGCCTTCATCGGGAAGTCGGTCTTGGGCAGGAAGACGGTGGAGCGGTAATCGGTTTTAGCGTTCGCTGGGTTTTCTGGCGCGTCGGACATTGCGCGCGGCTCTAATGGCTGGGCAGCGGATTGCAACCTTGAGCCCCTCCCCTCGATGGGAAGGGGTCTGGGGTGGGGTGATGTCTACGGGATGGGCGCGCTAGCACCACCGTCACCGCCTCCCAGCCTCCCCCATCAAGGGGGAGGGATTATGCGAGCAGGTGCTGCTTGCCGGCGGCACGGATTGACTCGCTGCCGATTTGGTCGTTTGCTCAATCACTGCTCGGTCGAGTCACGCTTTACCTGGTCTCCTTGATGCGAAGGAGCTTCCGATGAGCGTCTGGACGTCAGCATTCCGGCACCAGTTCCTCGATGGCAACCCGCTCAATTTCGATGCTATTGCCGGGACGACGGGCACAATTCTGCCTGATGGGCTAGCGATCAAACCGACGCCCCCTCCGACGGAGCGGGGATTCGTCGTTCGGCCGGGACATCAATTTAACTACCTGTTCGAAAGTCCGATCCAGGACGCGATCGGCGCCGACATCAGTCTCAGCGTTGTCCTGCCACCTGCGCCTGCAAATGCGCAGCGGTCGGGCCGGGTTATCCTGACCGGTCCTCCTATTAGGCTGCTGATCGATTTTGTGGGAGATATCGTCCGGCTCCAGCTGTACGTCGGTAGCGCTAACCCCATCGCTGCGAGTGCTCCGATCCTTGGTCCGTCGATGGACATCCGTGCCCGCTGGCATACTCATGGCCAGGCCCAAATATGGACCGATGGCGAAATCCGGGCCTACAATCCGGATATCGCGCGCGGCTCGGGCCTCACTTTCCAGGGCATCGAATTTGGACATCATTCGCCCCAGCTTGCAAGTAGCGCGCGGCAGTTCCTCATCAAGTCGATAATGCTGAAAGTGCTGCGCCGCGACGATTCAGCCAGATTCATCGATCAGTTGTTTCCAATTGCCGTCCCGGCCCCGCTCGATCCCAACTGTCTCAAGAAGATGCGCGCAACCGATGGCCAATCCATCCGGATCGTGCGGGAATTTATGGGCGGCGCACTTTCGCGCTTGTCATCAGCGGACTCCATCATTGCACATCGGGCAGCCGAAGCTGCTGGGCTCGCCTTCGTGCGCTTCATGTCGACCCGCGATCCGCAGCATGCCGAATCGGTGAAGACCAGCCTCGCGGAAATGCTGGAAGTTCTCAAACAGTCCGACTCCTCAGCGTTCAAACAAAGCTTCGATGCGCTGAAACAGGTGGCAGGTGACTACGATCCCGCGTGCCTCGCACAGCTCGAACCGCTCGCCCAACAACACGCCACGGAACTTCAAGAACTGGCAACAGTGCTGGAGGGAATTGCGAAAGTGATCGAAGAAGCGGGAGGCGCCAATGGTTAGCGTGTCCCAGAATGCGCAGGCCGCGCTCGATGCCGGCTTCAATCTGACTGCCAACCTTCGGCATGCGGATGTAAAGGCGCTGGCGGAGGAATGGTTTCCTAAGATACGCTTCCACTACAAGGAGCGGTTCCATCCAATCGATCTCAAGACGCTGTTCACCGCACCCAAGGAATTATTCGACGGGCTTACCGAGCCGGCCCGCGATGCCCTGAGGATCACGATTAGCGGCCCGCTTGGCGAACAGCGTTACAATCCGCCGGTCGTAAGGAATGGATCCGATGTCCGGATCCACGGCGGCAATATTAATGTCGACCCGACGATCCCGGGAGACGGTACCGAGCCGATGGGTGAACCGCCCATCGATAAAGAGACAATCTATTCTCACGGCGACAGCTATGAGAGGTCAAAACAGCTGTTCGGTGCTTCGGACACCATGAGCGGCCTTCCTGACCCGGTTGCCGGCGATCCTCGCGCACCCCGCCATCCGGTCGAAGTGCGTGCGGAAATGCGCTTCTTGCTCGAAGCGCTTAAGCACGAGCTTCAGGAGGAAATACCGAACGATCCCCTTTGGGTCCGACCGGACGACGCTCTGTGGGGCCGGTTCGATATCGTCGACCTTTTCTTCCTCCATCCGATGTCACCAATTGCCATGCCGCATGATGCGGCACGCGCGTTCATGAGGGCGCTGATTGCCGCACATGAAAATGAAGACACCGCCACCCAGGCGGCGCTCATTGGCAGCCTTGACCCCCTGTTCCAGTTCAACACCCGCGCGTGGAACGCGGTCAAGAACTACGCCTTCCTCGAGTTCTATTACTTCTACGCCTACAATGACTTTGATCAGTATGGCGACTGGCCGTTCGTCAACACGCACGAGGGGGATTTGGAAGGTTGCTGCGTGGTGTTCGAGCGTCGCCAGCTGGTCGAGTTTGCGCAGGGCGATCGGCCGTTCGAGGAGGTCATCGGGCATACGATCATCACGTCAGTCCATGAGGAAATGAACGACAGCGATGAGCTGAAACGGCTTCCGCTTGGCCGCCAGGACGCGCTGGATGATCTGGTCGTCTACGTCGCACCTGGTAGCCACGCGACCTATCTTACCGTCGGAAGTCACGATTTTACCGACTGGGAAGATGTCCTGACGGATTGGCCCGGCTTGCTCCCGACCTGGGTCAAGGTGCTGGCGGCGCTCGCTGCGCTCACGCCCATAGGTCGCGCCATCATCCTTGCCATTGTGCTGATCGTGCTGCTCGCCGAGCATTTCATCGATTCGGAAGATGAAACGGTCGACAATGGCGTGTCGGCAGGTCCAGGCCCCGATCCGCAACCCGGGACGACCGCAGTTGCCAAACGGCTGTTTGTCACGCCGCTTTCGAATATCTCGCTCGATCCGATGGAAGGCGGGGACGTCAATATCTATCACGCCGCCATCTCGAATGCGCCTGCCTCCGATGACGTCGATGCTGGAACCTTGGCGCGGCGGGCCTATCAGGGCTGGTGGGGAGGCTCAAACGGTCTCATCAGTCACAGCGGCGGATGGGAGAACAAGACCAAGCGCTATTTCAAGAAGTTCCTCAGCAAGGGCCAAATCGAAGCCGAACTAATAACCTGAATGACCCTGGCATTCTCGACTAGCCGAGTAGCCGCTTCGCCTCCTCGGCGTCCTTGTCCATCTGGGTCTTCAGCGCCTCGACGCTGTCGAACTTCATCTCCGGCCGCAGATAATGATGCAGCGCCACGTCGATCGTCCGGCCGTAGAGATCGCCGTCGAAGTCAAACAGCACCGCTTCGAGCAGCTCCCTGGGTGGGTCGAACATCGGCCGGACTCCCATGCTGGCGACGCCGGCATATTCGCTGTCGTCGTCGAGCCGCACCCGCACCGCGTAGATGCCATACTTGGGGCGCAGGTAGTTGCCGAGCTCCATGTTCGCCGTCGGCCAGCCCAGATCGCGGCCGCGCTTGTCGCCATGGATGACCTCGCCTTGAACGGCGAAGGGGCGGGTCAGCATCCTCGTCGCGGTGCCGGGATCGCCGGCCTGCAGGGCTTCGCGGATCAGTCCGGAAGATATCCTCTTCCCGCCCAGCATCACCGGCTCGACCGTCTCGGCCTCGATCCCGTGCTGCGCCCCCAGTTCCCGCAGCACATGGACATTGCCGCCGCGGCCCTTGCCGAAGGTGAAGTCCTCGCCGGTCACCACGCCCGCCGCGCCCAGCCGCCTGGCGAGCAGCTCGGCGATGAAGTCCTCCGCGGTGGTTCCGGCCAGCTCGGCGCCAAAGTTGAACACCAGCATCGCGTCCGCGCCGGCCCCGGCGAACAGCCGCTGGCGCTGGTCGAGCGTGGTCAGGCGAAAGGGCGGCGCGTCGGGTCGGAAATGGCGCACCGGGTGCGGATCGAAGGTGGCGACGATCACCGGCCGCCGCTCATGCGCGCCGCGCTGCACCGCTCGCCCGACCACCGCCTGGTGGCCGAGGTGGAAGCCGTCGAAGTTGCCGAGCGCGATCACCGCGCCGCGAAGCTCGTCCGGGAAGGGCTGGTCGTGGAACAGGCGCTGCATGGCAGCCCGCCGTAATGGCAAGAAGAAGGGGCGGCAATCTCCGCAAAATCGCTGTCCTACAGCGGTCGGCATATGCCATGGACCTTTGACGGCCCCTTGTCCGGCCGCGGCTCTTTCTCACCGTCAATCTTTGCCGCAAGCCCCTAACGTCACGCCGGACAGCCAAAAAGGCGCCTGTCCTTGAGACTTTAGTGACCTTAAGACCCCCCACGCGCTTGACTCGGCGCGGGTCGACTCCTACATGGCCGCCATCCCGTTTCACCGGTTGGCCGGCGGCGCATCCGTGCGCGCGCCGTTTTTCCTTTGGAGCAGGGGTCATCGCTTTGAGATGGGTCGGTCGGGTGCCCGCCGTCCCGTGGAGCTAGGAGAATTTTGAATGGCACGTATTGCGGGCGTCAACCTGCCCACCAACAAGCGCGTTGTGATCGCGCTGCAATATATCCACGGCATTGGTCCGGCCAAGGCCAGGGAAATCACCAACAAGCTGTCGATCGCGCCGGAGCGTCGCATCCAGGACCTCACCGACCAGGAAGTGCTGCACATCCGCGAAACGATCGACGCCGACTACACCGTCGAGGGCGACCTTCGCCGCGAGACGGCGATGAACATCAAGCGGTTGATGGATCTCGCCTGCTATCGCGGTCTTCGTCATCGCAAGGGTCTGCCGGTTCGCGGCCAGCGCACCCATACCAATGCGCGCACCCGCAAGGGCAAGGCCAAGCCGATCGCGGGCAAGAAAAAGTAAGCAAGTGACCGCGTGGGACGCGGTCGCGAGACACTTTTCAAGCTATAGAGAACAGGTAGATTTCCAATGGCACGTGAACCCCAGCGCCTTCGCCGCCGCGAGCGCAAGAACATCACCGCCGGCGTCGCGCATGTGAACGCCAGCTTCAACAACACCATGATCACCATCACCGACGCCCAGGGCAACGCGATTGCCTGGT
>DASTOV010000032.1:0-9318 GCA_035720125.1 Sphingomicrobium sp.
TTGGAATCGGCATTCATCCAGATGCCGGCGATCTTCTGCTTCTCCCGGACCAGGATCGGTTCGACCGGGCCCTTCAGCACGACGATGACATCTGCCGGATTCCGCGGCACTCGTCCGCCGGGATAAAGGATTGCGCCGAACAGATGCAGCTGGGCCCCGGTGAAGCTGTAGCGGATCTCGATGGACCTTGCGCTGATATCGGGCACCAGCTTGGGTTCGCTTTGGCCCAGAAGCAGCGGCGCGAGGCCGAGCAGGAGCAGCGCCCTCTTCACAGATACTCGATCGTGAAAATTTCGTCGGGTCGCCAGGTAAGGCCCAGCAGCATGCGGAGCGCCACCATTAGGATGATGACGGCCAGTGCCATCCTGAGCAGGTCGGGCTTGAGCCGCGTGGCGAGGACGGCGCCATATTGGGCGCCGACAACGCCGCCGGCCAGCAGCAGCGCGGCAAGGACGATGTCGACGGCCTGGGTGGTCATGGCGTGGACCATCGTGGTCACCGCGCTCACGGCCAGGATCATGATCAGGCTGGTGCCGACCACGACGCGCGGCGCCATGCCCAGCAGGTAGATCATGGCCGGGACCAGGATGAAGCCGCCGCCGATGCCGAGCAGCACCGTCATCGCGCCGGCTACGAAGCCCAGCGTCAGCGGCGCGATCGGTGACAGGTAAAGGCCGGACGCGTAAAAGCGCCAGCGCAGGGGCAGGCTGGCGATCCAGCGATTGTGGCGCGGACGCTCCTTGGGCTCGACGACCGGGATCCAGCCGAGCGCGACCAGCGCGTCCTTCAGCATCAGTCCGCCGATCCCGCCAAGCAGGACGACGTAAAGGAAGCCGATGACAAGGTCGATCTGCCCGCTGCTCTGCAGGATGCGGAACAATCCCGCTCCCGCAAGGCTTCCCGCCGCGCCGCCGACGATCATCACCAGCCCCATCTTCATGTCGACGCCGCCGCGCCGCATATGCGCATGGACTCCGGATACCGACGATCCAGTGATCTGGGTCGTGGCGGAGGCAACGGCGACGGTCGGCGGAATGCCGTAGAAGATCAGCAGCGGCGTGGTCAGGAAGCCGCCGCCAACTCCGAACATACCCGACAACAGGCCCACAAGGCCGCCCAGCGCCACGATCAGCAGCGCGTTGACCGACAATCCGGCGATGGGGAGATAGATGTCCATGGCAGCGTGCAGCCGACGCTAGCCGCATTTCGGCGGCAAAACCAAGGCAGACCGACGCATTTTCGGCAATTTTAGAAGTCGCCGGCGAGCGTGACGACCGCGCCCGATCCGGGTTTCGCATTGCCGACGACATTCAGGCGATAGTCGACATGGGCTCGCACCCTGCCGCCCACCTTCAGCGACAGCCTCGGCCCGACGTCGAGGCGATTGAGCCCGGGCTGGGCGCCGCCCCAGACGCCGAATCCCCCCGACAGGTTGCGCCACAAAGGGCGGCTTACGGCCAGCTGGCCGTCGACGAACCAGTCGGGGTCGTTGAAATCGACGACGCCGGCCTGGATGTAGCCGTCTAGCGCCGCATGCCAGGGCATCGGGTGGCCGTAAATGCCGCCTTCCGCGAACAGGGCGAAGGCGTTCCGGCCATAATCCTTGAAGCCGTGGCGCCGCTCCAGCGTGACGGCCGCCGGCACGTGGGCGAACGGCTGGTACCGCACGCCTGCGGCTGCCTCCGCGCCGCGCTGGCTGTTGACTGGAGCGCTGGTCCGCAAGCTTGCTGCAAGCCCGGGCAGGAAGTGCCAAAGCAGCCGTGCGCCGGCCTCGCTGCCGCCCAGCGTCCCGCTGTTTGCGAGGCTGTCCGGTCCCCGTTCGTTGCGCATCAGCGCCCAGCTCGTCAGCGACAGCCTGTCGAGCCCGGGCAGTCGCCTTGGCGGCTCGATGGAGGGGGTCGATTGGCGAGCCGCGATCGGTGGCGCCGGCGCCATCCCTTGTGGCTGGCCGGGCTGGGTAAAGGCCGCGCCATAGACATGCACGTGCCTGGTGCCACCACTCGCGGGCATCACATGGATGAATTGCGGCGATACGCTTCGCGCCGGCCCGGCAGGAACAGCGACGTAAACCGGGTAGGGCGCAAAAGCGGCACTGGCTGTCAGATATGGAATCGACAGTGGCGAGCTGGACCCGGGCGGCTGCTGCGCGGGCCCGGCGAGCGGCTCGATCGCGGGCAACAGCGTCGGCTCAATCGGTGGCAGCGACAGCCTCGGCCGGGCCGCGGACGCGTCGAACGCCAGTGCCTGCGTGCCGGGAATGATGCCGAGGCTGAGCGCGCGAACGCCTGCCCAGGCGAGAATGGCCGCGCCAAGGAAGCGGATCGATCGGCTCATGACCTTGTTATCTCCGTTGGAAACATGTGATGCGTCTTGTCCCATCGGCGCGGACCGCCGGAGGAATGCAGCAGCAATGCGCGCCGTGCTGCCAGCATGGCGATAAGGTTGGCGACGACCGCCCTGGGGATCGAACGAAGCCCCTCGCGCCAGCCATAGGCGGCTGCCGTGAAAGCTGCGCGAACTGCCAGGCGCCAGCCGAGCAGCCAGATATTCGCCCACATCAGCCAGGCAAGCGCCGGCGAAATCGAAACATCGATCGGTGCGCCGAGGGCGGCGGCCAACGCGACCTGCGCCCACAGCAAGGCGGCACCATAGCCGGCGAACATCAGGAAGGCCGCGAGCGGGCTGCGCCGATCGCGCATCCGCATCCAGCGTTCGCCCAGTCCGCCTCGCCAGCCCAGCCTATCCCAACCGGAGAAGGCAATACCTTCGATCCACCGCGCCTTCTGGCGGACCGCGGCTTCGATGGTCGAAGGGAAATGGCCGCGGCTGGCGACGACCGCCCGGCTGCCCCGTTCGGCCGGCATGCGGACGAACATGGTCTTCATGCCAATCGCTCCGAGGCGCAGGCCCAGTTCATAGTCTTCGGTCAGGCTGGTTCCGGCGAAGGGCTGTCCGTCCTGCCGCACCGCCAGCCGCGCCAGCGCCACCCGCGCGATCGCGCAGCCGACCCCCGCGAGAGGGATCGCCGCGCCCACGGCCTCGCGCACTACCAGCTCCTTCATATGGGCTTCGGCAAATTCGTCGGCATAATGGCCGGCCACCCATCGGGAATTGGGATCGAGCAGCGGCACGACCGGCAATTGCACCAGGCCGGCATATTCGATCAGCCGGTCGAACAGCTTCAGCTCCAGCGGATGGACCACATCCTCGGCATCGTGCAGCACGATTGCCTTGGCCTTGCGGCCAACGGTAGCCTCATGGCTCTCGAGCGCGGCATAGAGATGGTTGAGGCAATCCGCCTTGGTCGTTGGGCCGTCGACCTCGACCTCGACGGCGACGATGCGTGGATCCTCGACGGTGGCGATGGCTGCCCTGGTCGCGGGGTCGTTCCGGTAGTGGGCGACGAAGATCCGGTAATCGTCATGATCGAACCGAGCGAGGCTGGCGCGAAGCATCGGAGCGATTACGCCGGCTTCGTCCCAGGCGGGAACGAACACCGCCAGCCATCCGGGGCGCAGCGGGGATGGAAGTCGGTCAGCAAACATGCGCGGGAAGCGCGAGTAGACCAAGGCCGCCCGCCACGCCTTGCGCGTGAAATAAATGATGTCGACCGCCAGGTCGTCGATTGAAAAAAGCAGGAAGCCGCAGGCAGCAAACAGCGTGAGCTCTGCCGTAAGCTCGGTCAGGACGAAGGCGAATAGCGACATGCCGCTATGCACGCCCCGTCAGGACGCGCGGAAATGCTCGTTTCAACTTGCGACTCTCCCCAGATCGCAAAGTAACCGAGCGGGCGATTACATGTCATAATGGATGAACGACGGCAAGCGGTAAGTCTTCGGTCTGCGTATTGCAGCAGAAATAGCTCAATTCAAAAGCAATTTTCTTGCAGCTATTGTTTGCGTTTCCGGCACCAGATCGCGGCAATCAAAAGCCCGGCCAACAGCGCAACCGGGGCCCAGGCCGCTGTTCCGGCAATGATGAAGGCTGCGCTGATCGCCATCGGCCAATTGCCCCTGTGCAGCAGGACAAGGCATGCCGGAATGAGCGCGAGCATGTCGTGGATGTGCGCATAGGGGGATGCGGCAATGCTCGCGGCCACGATCAGGCCGATCAACATTTCACCTTCCACCTGCTTGGCCAATGCGACGACGGCGGTCAGGCCAACCGCCGCGCTGGCCAGCAGAACCGGCAAGACAGGTAGCCCCAGATGTTCGGCCCGACCGGCGGGCGAAATCGCCATCGAAAGCACCTTGTCTCGGAGCAGTACGTCTTGGAACTGGGGGAGTGCCCTTATCCAGTCCAGCCAGAGCGTGGGCCCGAACGCGATTAGCGATGCGAGGACCGCGACGATCCCGCCGGTGGCCATTCCGGCCAATGATCGCCAATCGCTGCGGATCAGGAACGCCAGCGGGGCAAGCATGACCAGTTGCGGCTTCACCGCGGCGACCAGCCCGAAGACCGCACCCATGGCGAACGGGGGCAAGCGCAGCGAGGCGAACAGTGCGCCGCCAAGCAACATCGCCGACTGCCCCCACATGATGCCCCTGTTCGCCGCAGGGCTCAGGAACGAAAGCGCTGCAACCTTGGTCCCACAGGTTTTGGCCACTGCAAATCCGAACAGGATCGCGGAAATTGCAGTCCAGACGAAATAGCCGGGCAGGAATGGAAGCAGGCTGAACGGCTTGAACAGGAATAGCGCGGTCGGCGGGTAGACGAACGGCATCTGGCTCGCCTCGTAAACCTCATGCAGGGGCCGGCCGCCGGCAGTCCAGAAGACCTGGAAATCGATCGGCCACCGGGTACGCCCGCCCAGGAACAGATAATGGGCGCTCAGCAAGGCCGTGGTGAAAAGGACGGCGGCGACGAACAGGGCCCTGAAATGGCTCGCATCATCGCCCGGAGAGTTGCCTATGCCGCGCAAGCTGGTCGGAAGTCGCATCAACGGGCCCCATGTCCAACACCGCATCGAACGGCGCCGCCACTATGCCAGAGATCGGCAACTAATCGAGCGGCCTGCTTTGTGTCATGGCGGATCCTGTTGGGAAAGGGGCACCCTGTCCCACCCTGAGCCGTGCCGTGCACCCCCAATGACTTCCCTTGCCGATCTGGTAGGCTCGTCTCGACATGGGGGGCAGGGTGGACGATATCTCGATCCGGCGCGCATTGGCCTATCCGGCCCTGCTGGCGGCCATCACCATCGGCTTGGCCGCCGCGATCAGCCTCCATACCGGCGTCAGCGGGTGGCACGCGTTCCCGACCTACCTCGGCGCATGGTCGGCCGCCACGCTGCTTTCGGTGCTGGTCTGGCTGTTCGTGCAGGTGGCGAAGCTGTTGCCGGCTCGCCCCGACAATCCGCTCGGCATCGTTTGCCGAAGGCTTCCCGAACGGGTCCAGCTGGCCCTATTGCCGGCGGTCATTTTCCCGCTGTTCCTTGGCGGCTATACCTGGGCAAAGAGCTCCATTCCCTTCGCCGTCGGCTATGGCTGGGAACATGTTTGGGCGAATGCCGATCGATCGATATTCGGAACGGACGCATGGCGATGGGTCCACGAACTTTTTCCCGATTCCGCGGCCCCGGCATGGACCCTTTATTACGCCGCGGTTTGGGGCTTCGCGCTGCTGTTCAGCGGGACGCTGATCGGCGCGTTCGCCAGCCGGCGATTCAGCGCAACCTTCTTCACGGCGATAATGCTCAGCTGGCTGATCGGCGGCATCGTCATGGCCTATGCGATGTCCGCGGCCGGTCCCGTGTTCGCCCACCTGGCCGACCCAAGCCTTGGCGAGCAGTTTCGTCCCCTGAGGGATGAGCTATCCCGGTTGCTGCCAGAGGATGACTGGGTCTTGCAGTCCCAGAGATACCTGGAAGCAAGGGTCGGCTTGAAGATCGCCGTGAAGGGCGGAGGCATTTCCGCCATGCCCTCGATGCATATGGCCACCGCGACCATCCTGATCCTCGCGGCGTGGCGGACGCGCTGGCTACCGGTCGCGATCCTGTTCTGGGTGCTGACCTTCCTCGGCTCACTCTACGTCGGCTATCATTATGCCGTCGACGCGCCGGTGGCCGCCCTGGTTGCCATTTGCTGCTGGCTGGTTGCGCGCCGGCTCTACGGCGCCCGGGGATGATCTGTCGGTTCACGAAGCAGGCGGAAGGCCGCCACCCATAGCGGCAGCGAGTTCAGCGACCATGAAACCAGCGAGGAAATGACCAGCGCCGACACCATGCTGCCCCGGAAAATCGACCAGGCCAGGAACGGCACGACGGCGACAAGGTCATACAACACCGCATATGGGGCCGACAGCAGGCTGCCCGCGGCGATGGCGGTCGCCTGAAACAGCGGTGCCTGGTTGCGGCAGTGGATGACAAGCCAGACTCCGACGGCCGCGCCCAGCGCCATGAACGGCAGCGGCGGCAGGCCCCAAAGCTGTGCCGCGGCCGCCGGAGTCACCATCACCGTCAGGACGCCGTTCCTGACGATGATCTCCTGGAAATGGTCGAGCGAGCCGATCCAATTTTCCCAGGTGCCGACTCCGTACGCCAGTAGGGAAATTGCGATCAATACGGCCAGGGCAAGGGCGGATGAGCCAAGCGCCCGCCAGTCCCTGGTCGCCAGCAGGAGCAAGGGCGCCAGGAGAACCAGTTGCGGCTTGATCGAGGCGATGACCGCAAGCGCAATGCCGGCCGCGATCCGGTTGGGTGTTCGACAGGCCCAGAGGAGCAGAGCTGTCAGGAACGCCGACACCTGGCCGGTGAGCAGGCAATAGACCATCGGCAGGCTGATGAGTGCCAGGCCAATCTCCCGTTTGGAAAGATGCGCGCGGCAGGAACGGACGAACGCCGCGACGCTCAGGGCTACCCAACCCGCATAGGCCGCCCAAAATGGAACCTTGGATAAAGGCGCAATCCACAGCAGCATCGTCGGGACATAGGGAAAGTTGAGCGCCGGACGCGGGCGATAGACCTCGGCAAGCGGCTCATTGGCGGCTCGCCAATAAACGCCGAAATCCATCCCGAACGGTTCGATTGTGGCAGCCCGATAGACCAGGCCTAATGCTACCACTGCAGAAATGACGATCGCCGCCGGCGGAGCCAGCTTTCGAAGCCAACGGGACAAAAATGGACTTATCCTGAAGCCCGTTGCGCCTGTGCCGGCCATTGCCATCGGCGATCGATCAATTAGGAGCAGGCATAGGCAATGCCGCCGCCTGTTCCTGTTGCGCGGCACGGTTTGTCCATTGCAGCGCCAGGCGATCGGCTGCCAGCGCGATGGCGATGCCGGCCACGCTATCGATTACATAATGCCAGCCGAGGATGACCGAGCCGGCAAACACGCCGACCAGATAGGCAAACCCTAGCCAGGGAAGGCCGCGATCCTTGAGGACAATCGCCAGCCAGGCGGCGATCGCGACGTGCATGGAGGGGAAGGCGGAGATGCCGCCGCCGAGCAGCGCTCCGTCCGCCTGATAGTTGGCCCACAGGAAAGCGGCCGCCTTTCGGGTGGTTTCCGGAGCAACCGATGGGTCGTACTGGCCGGTGAAGATCGGCCCCATCGAGGAAAATGCAAAGGCGAAGAACATGCCGATCGACCAGGTCAGCATGAAGCTCAATATGTGCCGGGCCTTCCGCCCATCGCGCCAGTGCAGCACCCACAGGATGCCGCCGAGATGCGCAGCATGCCACAGGCCATAGAACAGGCCGATCCCGGTTAGCGCCGGTTGCAGTGCAATGGCGATCGCCTGCGGATCGACGAAAATGAAGCGGTCCGTCGCGGCGAAAAGTGCATCCGCCCAGAAGGGTACGACCGCCGGGATCATCGACTTCAGGAAGCTGATCGCATGCAGGAAGGTGCCCAGCGTTACGACGCCGGCAGCAATTGGCCAAAATGCCAGAAGTGCCGGCCGAAACTGCTTACGAATGCGCGCCGATGGGTGCTGCTCGCCCGCGCGCCACAAGCTAAGCAGGTAGCGAAGGAAACGGAACAGGGCGGTCAATGCGATGATGACGAGGGCTGCAGTCAGGCTGACCCTGCCCCTGGGCAGGCTTGGGTAGCCCGTCATGTATTGGAGTGCCGCGGCGCAAATCACCGTCCCCATGGCGATGGCAATTGCCGGATATAGCCAGTCCTGGTCGCGCCCCATGCTGCTCTGTCTATCGCCAAACATCCCCCCCGTCATCGGGATGGACGAGCCTGTCCGATCCCGAAACAGTGCCCTGGCCTTGTCCGGCGCTGTATCGTCACCATTTATTCAACTGGAACGCCCGATCTTCGAGGAACGGCATGCCAACTGGCATTGCCCGCCGCGCTTTTACGGTCGGGTAAGGTTAATCGCATATTTTGGCATCATGGCTTTCGATGATTCCCGCGCTCGCGCGACATATATGACCGTCCAGCAAAAGCTGCGGGCCAAATCTGCCGCGCTCTTGATGTCGATCGAAGGCGGCCTTCCGCGCATCATGACCATCTGGTTCATGCTGGCCATCCCGGCCTGTGCGGTCCGCATCGCCGTTTCGCCGCTGAAGGCCGGGCCGGAGATGGGCACCCTGCTCCCCTATCTGCTGCTGGTCACGGCTCCCCTGCTGTCGATGGGCCTCGCGCTGCACTGGTTTCGCGATGGCGAACAGCTGCCGCAGCCGACAACCCGCCTCGCGGTCGTCGGAGGCTGGCGCAATGTCGCAGCCGAAGAGGCACGCCTTCACCCGCTCTATGGCAGCAGCGGGATCATGGTTTCGCTGATGGTCGGCATGCTCTTGAACGTGCCGGTGCGCAGCCTTGAATATCTGGCGGCGATGCCCGCCCTTTCCGGCCGCGTTCCCGAATGGCTGTCGACACTGCATGTGATGATGACCCTGGACGTCGTCCTGCTTTCCAGCCTCTATACCGTGGCCTTCGTCGCCGCCTTGAGGCGCGTGCCTTTGTTCCCGCGCTTGCTGGTCGCCATCTGGGCAATCGACATCGCCATGCAGCTTGGCATTGCCACGGCCGTCGCCGGCACCAATGGACTTCCACAACCTGTGGCAGACGCGCTGCGCACCCTGCTCGACGGCAACGTCAAGAAGGTGCTGATCAGCGTCTGCCTCTGGCTGCCCTATTTGCTGCTGTCGAAGCGGGTCAACGTCACCTACCGCCACCGCGTCGAGGCGTAGATCCCCGGCGAAGGCCGGGGTCCAGCCGCCCCGGAGGGGCTTCAGCTTAGAAGAAAGACATTTCCGGCTTTCGCCGGCCTGGGCCCCGGCCTGCGCCGGGGAACAGCGGGCGACTCGGGTGCGACTCGCGCTTATCCACAGCCCGCCATTGGCGCCGCCTGCCCCTTAACTTTCGA